>JBFHGS010000001.1:0-94774 GCA_041582995.1 Desulfopila sp.
AACGGTCAGTGAAAGATGTAGCCGATAAGCGAGGTATCTCAAAAGACCCTCTCTATACATGAAGGCGGGATCTGCGTGCCAATAAAATTGACTTTCCCAGGGAAAGGTCATGAAACCTAACCGATCAAGAAAAGATAATCAGATAACTGGATAAAAAGCTAAAAGATGCTGAAATGCAAAGAGACATCCTAAATAAAGCTGTAGCCATCTTCAACAGATGAGCAAGAGTGATGGGATAGAGAAAAACGGCTAACCAGAGTTCCACTTTATTGGTGCAGGACCAAAGAAAATGTTTGAGTAGCAGTAACAAAAAAAGCACTTACAGCAAAATAGCTGTAAGTGCTTATATAACAAATGGTGCCGGGACCAGGAATCGAACCAGGGACACACGGATTTTCAGTCCGTTATCATTCAGGTGTTATCATTCTGTAATATTTATATATTTTCTTATTTATTTCACCATTTGTTCCATTTTTGTTCCACTGAAGAAAAATGATCGGCTTATTTTCGATCCTCTCCCAATACATCCCGGACAACTTCAAGTAGGCCTCTTTTCATTTTTTCTCATTGCCCACAACTTCGCTTCATAGTGCCCATGAGCTAATAAATATGCTTTTACAAATCACAATACCATGTATAATGATCTATAAAAGGGGGTTTTATAGATCATGGCACGAATAAAATGGAACTGGCAAAAAGATGGTTGGGGGAATTTCACCTATGATAATAGTGAAATTGAGAAATTTGAACGAGAATATTCAAGGCAATCCGGTTTTTCGCTTGGCATTGCCAGGCATCTTTCACGTGAAGACCAAAACGACTTAATCGTTGAACTTGTATGTAATGAAGCCATTAAAACCTCTGAAATTGAGGGAGAGTTTTTAGACAGGGAAAGCCTGCAGTCCTCTATCAGGAGAGAATTCGGTTTGGGAATAGCCGATCATCACAGGGCAAAACCGGCAGAAGCCGGGATCGCTGAAATGATGAAAGATATATTCACCAATTATGATTCACCATTGACAGAAAAGACTCTCTGCGATTGGCATGAAATGTTGATGTCCGGCAGAAGAAACTTAGAGATAGGAAAATTTCGAACCCACAAGGAAGCAATGCAAGTTGTGTCGGGACGATACGATAAACCAACAGTCCATTTTGAAGCACCCCCATCTGCCGATGTTCCAAAGGAAATGGAGAAATTCATAGATTGGTTCAACAAATCAGCCCCTGGCGGGAAAGAACCTTTGACCCCATTGGTTCGGGCAGGGATTGCTCATATCTATTTTGTTTCAATCCATCCTTTCGAGGACGGAAACGGACGGATCGGGCGGGGAATAGTTGAAAAATCATTGTCGCAAAATATGGGTCAACCGACACTCATTGCGCTTTCTTCAACCATTGACGACAGGAAAAGAGAATATTACGAGGAGCTGGCAGCCCAGAGTACAGGAAATGACGTGACAAACTGGCTAATTTATTTTGGGAAAACCATTATCATCGCTCAACAACAAACCATCAGGCAAGTTGATTTCATAATAACCAAAGCAAAGTTTTTCGATACTCACAAAGATAATCTCAACCCTCGCCAATTAAAAGTGATCAACCGGATACTACTGGAAGGGCCGAAAGGCTTTCAAGGTGGATTCAGTGCCAAAAATTACCGAGCTATAACAAAATCACCCTCAGCAACAGCGACAAGAGATTTACAAGACCTGGTAGGCAAAGGAATCTTTACAAAAACCGGTCAGCTAAAAAGCACCCGTTATACTCTGGATCTTTCCCCCTTCCAGGGCAAGCAAGATAAAAAAAGCATGGACTTGAATACACCCAGAGTTTAGCGAATGAATACCGCAACTCAATCACAGGATGTGTAGAAATCCACACTCAATCCGACACATTTCGTTTTCAACTTTCAACTTAATCGGACAATCGCTTGTTTGAGATTTTCATGGATAATCTCTTCTTCCCAATTCTCATTTTGCTGTTAGGTTTTTGAGCCAGCAGAATTTTCAAGAAACAGTAGTTATGGTGCCAGAGGATTTCCTAGATATTTAGACCTTCGATGTGGCAAGATCAATCTGGCATTAAGCGGCTTATGGGCTGCAATTTATTATTAAACACTGTACAATCATAGATTCTTTATCCCATAAATCATACTGACAGAAACTACCAAATATGGAATTTTTTTGGTAAAGAGTTTATCTCCGGTGGGGGAAAAAATACATGAAGCCTACAAAGGCAAGCGAAGATAAAACAATCTACGGGGAATTTTGCAAGCTTCCGCCCATTTATGCTGCCCCTAATGCCCTAACCGAAAGAATTAAAGAACTTAATTGTCTCTACAGTATCTCCAGCCTTCTTGAAAATCAGGACGTAACTCTGGACTGGATTCTATCTCGCGCAGTTGAGCTTATCCCTGCCGCTTTGCAGTATCCTGAGCTGGCCTGCTCCTGTATCAAGCTGGATGGTCATGAATATGTCTCTGCTAATTTTAAACGGACCAAATGGTGCCGAAACACTAAGATTATGCTCAATGACCGGCATGTAGGTGACCTAGATGTTTTCTATACCCAGTCACTTTCAACCAGTGATAGTAGTTTATTTCTTGAGGAAGAATCTCACCTCCTGCAGGCCATCAGCGAACGTTTAAGCAAGGTTCTGTGGCTGAAACTTTCTGAGGGAGCGTTAAAAGAGAGCGAAGAACGATATCGCATCCTGACGGAACAGGTTACCGACGGCGTGGTGTTGGCCCAGAATGCACGATTTTGCTACGTGAACCCTGCATTTTGTAAGATGTTTAATATAGCATCAGCAAATGCCGTTATCGACAAACAGCTACTCAATCCCGGCGGTGGTGAAATTGACGAAATCAAGCAAATGTACCAGGGATATACCGACAGCCGCACCAAAGAGAAGGTCGACAAGGTACATTGTTTTTCTCGTTCTGGGAAATCTTTGTGGATACAAGTCTGCCATAGTCCAATCACTTTCAAGGGCCAACCGGCGCTCTTGTCTACCTTTAAAGATGTCACTGAAATCAAAGAGCAGCAGGTTGCGGCGCAAAGTATGGCTGACCAGCTGCACGACGAAAACCGGGTATTGCGTGCTTCCCTGAAAGAACGCTATAGGTTTGGCAATATTCTTGGTCGTTCGCCGATCATGCAGGAAGTATACGAACTGATCATGAAAGCAGCCGTAACCGATGCCAGCGTGGCTATCTTCGGCGAATCAGGTTCCGGCAAAGAGCTGGTGGCCCATGCCATCCACGAACACAGCCCAAGAAAAAATAACCGCTTTGTTGCAGTCAACTGCGGCGCGATCCCGGAATCACTTTTTGAACGGGAGTTTTTCGGCCACCGTAAAGGTGCTTTCTCCAGCGCCCATACAGACTCTTCCGGCTATCTGGACATGGCGAACCATGGTACCCTATTCCTCGATGAAGTAAGTGAACTCACAGTCAATATGCAAGCTAAACTACTGCGGGCCATTGAAGGGAGTGGTTACCGACCGGTTGGCGGTACCGAGACGATCCAGTCGGATTTTCGCATCATCTCAGCCTCGAATGTTTCCTTGAGTGAGAAAGTCAGCAGTGGCCAGATGCGTAATGATTTCTTCTATCGCCTTCAAGTCATCCAGATTCGATTGCCACCACTGCGTCAGCGCAAGCAGGATATTTCCCTGCTGGTCGATCATTTTGTCCAGAAAATGTCTCCGCCGGCGACTACCACCAACGTTCCAGGCCATATTATGGATATTCTCATGGAATATGATTGGCCGGGTAATGTACGCGAGTTACGAAATGTTCTCCAACGCTATTTGGCGCTGGGCCGGCTCGAGTTCCTCTCAGCCGACACCACAGTTGACCAGAGCTCAATGGAAATGCAATTTAATCTTCCTCAGGCAGTGCAACGGCTTGAAAGCTCGCTGATCTCGCAAGCGCTGCAACAGGCACACGGCAACCGGACCAAAGCTGCCAACCTATTGGGTATTTCTCGCAGAGCCCTTTCTCGAAAAAACCTCCTCCCGTAAGTACCAAGAACGCCCAGTACGGGCGAAAGCGCCCGATTAGATAAAAAGACACAATTCCAATATCTTATCTGGATGCCTTGTTTTTTGAATGGGCGTTTTCGCCCGATCGACAGTTTCCTCATGTCACATGAAATCATTAATTGTCATATAATATCAATTACATATCCTATATTTTTTAATCTGGCATCTCCTTTGCTTTGAAAGGGGTAACGAGATGGCGTGCTCGAAGGTTTAAAGCTCATCTTATTTATTCCTCTAAACAACAAGGAGAAAAAAATGCAACCTGATCCATTCGGAAATCTGAGAGACTGGGGCCCTGTACTGGAGCTTATCTACCAATTATCTGATGAGAGTAAGCTGAGTGAATGCCAGCCTGGCTTGACCAGAATACTTCGTTACCGCGATAACTGGAGGCTTCGCGAAGAAACACTGAATCGAATCGGCAAAATCAACAAGCCGGATAATACTCTGGTCCTTCAGGTTCTGGACATAATCAAAGATGAAAATCTCTACTATGAGGTGCGGATTCTCGCTTGTGAGACCTTGATGGAGTTCATGAAAAATGGCGCCAACACATTTGAGAATCAATTAAAAAAAGAGATACGACAAACAGTGGGAAATCTGCAATCCAGCCCACACCCACCTATTTTTGAGCAGACACTGAAGAAACTCTACTCAGAAGCCCACGAAAATTTCAGTATCGCTTAATGCGGCTTTGCGGCGAGCCATTTTCTTTGAATTGATGAGGCCGCCGATACTTATATTTCCCGTTGCCGGGCAACATATTTACCACCGAGGCTAACCATGTTGATTGCAATACCAAAAGAGATTTTATCCGAAGAAAAACGGGTGGCAGCAACTCCCGAGACCGTTAAAAAATACATCGACCTCAGCTTCACTGTGGTTGTCGAAGCAGGTGCCGGCGAAGGCGTGATGATCACGGATGATGACTACAGAAATGCCGGGGCGACCATAGCTAACGACGTTGAAAAAATGTTTGCCGAAGCTGATATTGTCTTGAAAGTAAAACAGCCAGTTTTCAACGAACACAAGAAAAAACATGAAGTGGAAATGCTTCGCCGAGACAGTATTCTAATTACTTTTCTCCATCCTGCGGCCCCCAGCAGCCATCAGATGGTCCGAGACCTCCAGGGGAAAAATATTACCGCCCTGACCATGGACGGTATTCCGAGGATTTCACGAGCCCAGAGAATGGACGCTTTATCCTCAATGAGCGCGATTACTGGCTACAAATCAGTCATAATGGCCGCAAATCAGCTGCCAAAATTCATTCCCATGATCGGCACCGCTATCGGCACAATCAAACCGGCAAATTTTCTGGTTATCGGTATCGGTGTTGTCGGCCTGCAGGCCATCGCCACTGCCAAACGGCTTGGCGCGGTGGTTAAAACGCTCGATATCCGTAAAAATGCCTCAGTGGAAGCGAACAGCCTCGGCGGCAAAGTTATCGATTTCGATATTCCCCAGGAATTGGCAGCCGGTAGTGGCGGTTATGCCAAGCCCCTGGACGAATCATGGCTTCAAAAAGAGCGCACACTCATTTCCAGCCATTTGGCGGATATTGATGTGGTAATTCTCAGCGCCTTGGTACCAGGAGAAGTCGCGCCTATCCTTATCACCGACGCAATGGTCGCCGCCATGAAACCCGGCTCCGTCATCATCGATGTGTCCATAGATCAGGGCGGCAACTGCCAGGTGACTGAACCTGGCAAATTCGTGCAAATACATGGGGTCCAAGTCTGTGGCATCCAGAACATACCCGGCCGGATGGCAGTCCATGCCAGCTGGCTGTACGCCAACAATCTGTATTACTATGTCGAGAATCTTTTCAAGAAGGGTAAGGATATCCTAGATTTTGACGATGAAATCGTCAGCAATTCTTTAGTCACCTGTCGATCGAAGATCGTCCATGAAGGCACCCTGAAAGCGATGAAGTGAGTTTTATCGACAAATCGTGTCTGTTCAGTATGAAAAAAACGGGTGCTGACAGAAAAAAGATTTTTCTGTCGGCGCCCGTGAACCGTTTCTGTAAGGCACTTACAACCTGGAGGCATATCCATGTTTAATCTGTTTTTGATGGCTGTGGTGTTTATTGGTTCCTTTGCCATTGGCTACGCTCTTATTTCACGGGTACCACCTTTGCTGCACACCCCGTTGATGTCCATGACCAATGCTATATCTGCCATAACCATTCTGGCGGCGCTCATCCTTTTTTCTGTGCCAACAACACCCGTAGAAAAAGTTCTCGGTTCGATCGCTATAATGACCGCAACCTTTAATGTGGTTGGCGGCTTTGCCATCACCGACAGAATGCTGCGGATGTTCAAAGGTAAAAAGAAGATATCCTGAATTATCAACCAATGGATCCAATGGTATGACACTGCTCATTGATTTTACTGTAATTGTTATTCTCATTATCGGCATTTGGCAATTCCGTGAGCCTCTCCGGGCAAAAAACGGTAATCTGACCGCTGCTCTGGCGCTGTTCCTGGCTTTCATGTTGGTTCTTTATCGGCATGAGATCGTCGATATCACCACTGTCGTTATTTCACTTCTGGTGGGCACAGTTGCCGGCTTGGCCCTAGCTTGGGTGGTCAGCATGATCCAGGTTCCCTCCATGGTCGCTTTTCAACACGGAGCCGGTGGTGTCGCAGCTTTTCTGGTCTCCCTGGTGGAACTCTCCCGGACCACTCACGGCCTGAGTCTGGTGAGCGAAATATCCGGAGTTCTCGGTCTGGCTATCGGTTCTCTGACCTTTAGCGGCAGCATGATTGCCAGTGCCAAACTCGCCAATAAGATGCACCAGGCGCCGCAAGTACTGACTCACCATAATCACTTTGTTATCCTCAACTTTATCGCTCTGCTAGTCATTGGCGCAATTTCTCTTATTGTTCCGGCGAGTGTTGCTCCCTCCCTTTTTGTCTTGGAGATTTTTCTGGGAATCGGTTTTGGTGTCCTGCTGGCGATTCGTATTGGTGGCGCCGATATGCCGGTGTTGATTTCGTCACTCAATGCAACTGCGGGCCTTGCTGCCTCCCTATGCGGCATGGTCATCGAGAACCAGCTGTTGATTGCTTTTGGCGCTACGGTCGCTGCCTCCGGCTCAATCCTTACCTATGTCATGTGCAAAGCAATGAATCGCAGGATAGGCAAGGTGATTTTTCCGGATTACAAGCCGCAAAAATCTGTTTCGAAAACGTCGACAAAACCGCCATCTCCGCTAAAAACAGAGGCAAACGCAACAGCTGCCGCTGACCCTGAAGCCGAGCTGACCGATGCGGTTGCCGCCATCCAAGGTGCCAAAAAAATCATTATTGTGCCCGGCTACGGCATGGCCCTGGCCAAAGCGCAGCAAGATGTCGCGACGCTCGCTCAAGAATTGATGGATATGGGAAAAGAGGTCAAATATGCCATCCATCCGGTTGCCGGCCGAATGCCCGGTCATATGAATGTCCTCCTGGCAGAGGCCGGCGTCGACTATGATATGCTGGTGGAAATGGATGTTATCAACCCGGACTTTCATGTCACCGATCTGGTCTTTGTTGTTGGCGCCTGCGATGTAGTCAATCCGGCAGCCATCAAGGTAGAGGGTACACCGATCTCCGGAATGCCCATTCTCCAGGCCCATGAGGCCAAAAAGGTAATCTGCTGCAATTTTGATCGCAAACCCGGTTATTCCGGTGTCGAAAATACCTTGTACGATCAGGAAAATACTATTCTCCTCGAAGGAGATGCGAAAAAGACTATCCAGCGACTGCAACAGTCCCTGGCTACGGCCATACCTGCGAAGACTGCACCTGGGGCTGATGTCGTCGATAGAGCTGCATGCGATACAGCCGATACCATAGCAACGGCGGTGGCCGCCTTGGCTGCTGCGAAAAGCGTCGTCATCATCCCCGGCTACGGTATGGCACTGGCAAAGGCCCAGTTCAAACTGGTGGAACTGGCTGCGCTGTTCGAACGAAGAGGCGCCAGTGTTAGGTACGCTATCCATCCTGTTGCCGGCAGGATGCCCGGCCATATGAACGTGCTGCTGGCTGAGGCGGATGTCGATTATGAAAACCTGCTCGAGATGGATGAGGTCAATCTGTTGTTCGGTGAAACCGATGTAGCCATGGTCATCGGTGCCTGTGACGTCGTAAACCCAGCGGCAATTGCAACTGAAGGCACGCCGATCTCTGGGATGCCCATTCTGCTCGCCCAGGATGCCAAACAGGTCATTGTCTGCAATTTTGACAAAAATCCAGGTTACTCGGGCGTACCGAATCCACTGTATGATAACAGCAAGACCATATTGCTTCTTGGTGATGCCAGGGAAACCATCATCAATCTGTTTGAAGCAATGATGACTGTCAAGAAAAAATTAGTGTGATTTCTATGTCAGCTTCATATCGTCGGATGATACAGCACCCTGCTTTAGCAATAGATCTAGGTACCGCGAATACCCGAATTTACAATCCTTTCGATGGCAAGATTATAGAAAGGGCATCTTCAATAAGCCTTGTTACCGGCAAAATGGAGAATATTGTTGATGAATATTTTCAGTATATAAATAATAAAATTTCCGCAAAACCGTTGCGCAGCGGGGTAATTGTCGATGTAAAAAATGCCACTCTTTTGGTCAAACCGTTCATAAAAAGAACCGGTCCATTTTTGCTTACGCCGATAATATTGACCTGCGCGCCAACAGGGACAACGGAGCAGGAGCGAGATTCTCTTCGTCAGGCCTTGATGAATGCCGGGGCCTCTCTGGTGCCTATAGTCCCGGAGGTCTGGGCGGCGGCAATCGGGGCCGGAATAGACGTGACTCTACCGAAGGCACAGTGTGTGATAGATATTGGTGCCGGAATAACTGATCTGGCAGTGTTCCGTGATGGGCACATTCTCTATTGTGCGTCCATCCGAGTCGCCTGCAGCGATATACAACGAGCTGTCCGCTCCGCAGTTTCGGCATCGTGTCGTCTCCAGCTCTTTGACGTGGACAATGAAAAACTGACAAATGTCGTTTCTTTTCTCCCTCTCTCTCTACAAAGTGAACAGGAAAAAAAATGTTCAACATATGAAATTACCGGCATCGATGTTGTTAAAAGAACAGAAGCTCATCAGTTGATAAAGAGAGCTGGCATCAGTCAATCGATAGAGCCGGTCCTCCAGAAAATCATGGCGATGATTCAACTCTCGCTAAAAAAACTTCCTGAAAACCTTCATGATGAATTGCTCGAGACAGAAATAATTTTAACCGGGGGCGGCGCCTGCATCGAAGGAATGGGTCGACTAATAGCCTATCGAACAAAAATGAGGGTGAGAGTCGCCCCTGATCCGCTCCATTCGGTGATTCTTGGCGCTAGTCAAACATTAAACTTTTGGAATGGCAAAAAATGCTGGTGGGAAAATATGGCCTGGCCCAAGTTGGCCTGGCTGTAGCAGGTCATTATTATTGATTGGATTTCTTTTGTCATACATCACCTCTTTTTAAGGTTGCCTGCCATGTCCTCTTTGTTTGATACACACATCCTGCTCACCGGTTTATTCATTTTCACTGCGAGAATCGTTGATGTCTGTCTCGGTACGATTCGCACTATTGTTACAGTGCAGGGGCGAGCGGTCATTGCTTTTGTTCTTGCGGTCATCGAAATCACTATCTGGATTACCGTCATCAGTACGGTCATTAAGCAAATAGATCAGTCACCGATCCTGATCATTTTCTACTCCCTTGGATATGCCTGTGGCAATGTCTCGGGCATCCTCGTTGAACAGAGATTGGCTTTCGGAATGACCATCTTGAAGGTTTTTATCACCGCAAATGGCCATGCACTTGCTGACAAACTGCGCAGTATGGGACAACCAGTCACCATTTTCCAGGGAGAAGGTATGCACGGCACGGTTTATGAGCTATATATCGCCTGCCGCCGTCGACATCTCAGGAGGCTGCTGCCCATTATTAAGGAGTTTGACGAAAAGATATTCTATGTCATCGAACCGGCCAGGGGTATGAACAAAGAACTCAAACCGTTTTTTTCACCACGTGGCGGGTGGCGCTCCCGACATATTAGAAAATAACATCATACCAGAAATTATATATCAGGGAGACAATGGACAATGGGTACTCTTGGGCCCCTCGCAATAAGTATCGTGGATGTTCACGCTGAAGATTTGTACTGCCAATGTAAAACAATTCGTAGATTCGTCTGGTTGAGACTATTTCCTGAGAGGGTAGACATGCCTACTTCTTCGGATTTGTTCAGAAATGGAGTAAGTCCAAGTCAGAGATATCCAAAGATAATGTAAAATCGAATTGTCAGATGAGATTAAAACTTGATAATGGAATCTTTCAGATTAAGTTCAGATTTCTACACCAGATGAGTGCTACACCTGATGAGCCTCATTCTTTCTTATTGTCCGCACTTCGGTCAACCTCTTGGGCTTGAAACTCAAGCCCTTTCTTTTGTCAATGTATTGTCTCTTTTTCTCTTTTCGTGCTGAGAGAATCGTGAAAAGCATCGATCAAACCAGCAAGAAGATCACCGTATTTTGTATCAGATTCGAGAACTTCAATCGTTTTCAGTATCCTGGTGTGGATGCCTGATGACCCACCTTCCCTTCTAGCCGGGACCTTAAAATCTATAGCATCGTTACCTGGTGTATTTTCTGGGGTAGGTTCCGCTGTCGTTAAAGCATCAAACGTTTGATTTTCATAATTTGCAGCTAAACTCTCAGCTTGCTCCAATACACGTCGACCTAGAACAAACACATCCTCATAGGCCATATCGAAATGGCTGGCTATTTTTGACCGTATCTTTTCGGAACCGGATTTTCTGCCTTTGACAATGGCATTGAGATATCCGCGATCAATATCCTGCTGTTTTGCAAGACGTGCCTGTGCCCCTCGACCTTCTTGAGCCAGCAAATGTGTGAGAGCTGCTCGAAATTGATTTGTGATTAATTGATCCATAAGTCAACTATAGACCACCTGCTCAATTTATGGAAGAAAAAAAGCATAACAGGTCTACTTTGGTCTATTTTTTTGTTGACTCACGGTCTATTTTTTATAACATAAATGGCCATGAAACCTAACAAGAAGAAAATCACACAGAAAGAAATCGCACGGTTAGCCGATATCGGACCTGATTTTCTGAGTCATATTATCCGGGGTAGACGTCCCTGCCCTCCCCCTGTCGCTGTCAGGTTGGAAGAAGTAACAGCTATCAGCCGAGTCACATGGGTTTGGGGATCCCCCGAGGAAATCAGGAAGGCTGTTGAAGGGTACATATATCAAGGTCGAACAGATTATGGACATTGATAGCAGACTTGCAGCAATCGAGGAAACTCAAAATAAAATCCTCCGCTTGCTGGCAAATAGGGCTCCACCCGAGTCCAGGGTCATGACATTGAAACAGGCGGCTGAATATGTTGGTTTTTCTCCTGACCACTTCAGACGGTTGGCTGTTGAGCAGCGTTCAATTCCATTTTCACGACCATCTGGCCAACAAAAAGGAAAACTCCTTTTCCGAAGGTCTGATCTCGATAATTTTTTGGACACGTCTTCCATGGAGGAAAAATCACGCAAGCAACCGGGCCGGAAGAGGAAATCAAAAGATATTCACCTTTGGTAATGCAGAGTGGAACGTGAAGATGATCCAACGACCAAAGGATTGAAGTGGCTTTCACCTGAGCTTCAGAAAGAGATTAAAACACGAGCAGATTCCTTCCCCCTCCCCCTCTGGCCTGTACAAACCCGGGGCATCCCGAATATCTGTTTGCGCTCCTCCCTCTTTGGTGTCATCCAGCGTGGTCGTCGGAAAGCTGTCAAAGGAGAGGTCATCGCTGCAGTAAAGGGACTCGATATTCGCTATACCGGCTGGCGCCTCGATCAGGGTGATTTTGATGTACTTATCCATGCTCTTCACCTGGCCTCATTGCAACAAACAACCAGTGAATATGTGCGATTCACCGGAAAGGGCTTTCTTCATGGAATAGGTCGCAGTGCCGGGAAATCAGGCCGTGAATGGCTCAAGGACTGTCTCCGACGGCTCACCGGCTCTGCGGTAGAAATCACCCTAGAGGTCAAAAACAGCTATTGGACCGACTCATACACCTATGCAGGTTCACTGGTTGATGAATTTATCTACAACAGCTCCAGCCAGGGTTACTTCCTCAAGATAAATCCAAAACTTGGCAGACTCTTTAACGCTGGTTGGACTCAGTTGCAATGGCACCAGCGACTGAAGTTGAAGACTGACCTCGCCAAATGGCTGCATGGATTCTATGCCAGCCACAAAGAACCCTACCCGATAAAAGTCGCAACGCTAAAACATTTATGCGGGGCGAGCATCAGCAGATTATCAGATTTTCGCGGAAAGCTGCGACGCGCATTGGATGAGTTGACCAAAGCTGAACTCATCACTTCCTGGAAAATAGACCTCCAGGACAAAGTTCACGTAAAAAAACGGGACACCCCCTATCCCAGGACACCTGATAGGGGGCATAGCGGTCGCAACCAGGGGGCATAGCGGTCGTAAGGGGTGGGCATAGCGGTCGCAACCGGGGGGCATAGCAGTCGTAAGGGTGGGCATAGCAGTCGTAAAGAGGGGGGCATAGCGGTCGCACAAAGGGGGCATAGCGGTCGTAATTCCATTTTAAGAAAATCGCGGCAGCGCCTACAAACATTGGGGTTGAGGAGAGCAGTCGCAAATGCCTAATCATTTTTAATCTTATATTAATCTTTTAGGGAATGAGAAATGACATGTTCATTACCGACAGATCAACAACTATCCAGACAAGAGACATGGTCCACAGCACTACGCTGGGTTTCGTCGAATAAGAGCCTCATTCGGCAGATTGCCTCGCCCTATATCAAATTTATGGTTGGCGATTACGAAGATCTTTATCAAGAAGCCGCAATTGCCTCCGTAAAAGCTCTGATCACCTCTAAGAAAAAAGAATCTCCAGAACGATTTATCCCGTTTTTCCGAGTCATATTTAAAACAAGTTGCATCAAGTTGGCCTCTGGTATCCAGACAGTCCATTGCCTGGAAGATTATTTGCTTCCCTGTCCAGAAGAACCCAACGAGGACACCAGCGAACCTGAAAAAATCGAGATCGAACAGGCGTTACAGGCTGTCAGCAAGCGTCAACGTGAAATCTGCCGATGGCTGTTACAGCAATCCACCCCTGCCAGCACCCCGGATATTGCCAGAGAATTCAATATCAGTCGTCGTCATGCCTGCCGGGTAGTGAGCGAAAGTATCCAGAAAATTGAAGGAACAATTCGATGATTCTTCTTTCTGAATATGCGAAGCAAATCTCAATACCCAAACGAATTCTCCGCTATCTGCAGCGAGAAGGTATCATCGCTGATCCTCTCAGCAGAGAAGATCAACTCTGCTTGCGATTCCTGGAACAAATTTGGGGGAAAAAGGAAATTTTACGTGCTCAGTTGAGCCGTCTTTCACTAAAGGCTCGTCACAGTTTTCTAAGGACAGCCGATCTTCCAACAAAATGGGAAAGATATGCATCCAGCAGATACTTCAATCTCACGCCTGGTCAAAAACTTGAGATGAACACACTCATCGAAGAAATCCAGACGACCTTTTGTTTTTTACTCACCAGACAACAAATAAAACGCCTCTATAAAATACGTAACCGAGTTCATGTGGCAAAACATCGTGAGAAAAAACGTGCAGACAAACAGCCTGGTTCGTCTCTTACTTAGCACAAACAAATAAGTAATAAACAGCATTTATTGACACTTACCTTTACCGATTACAACTCATCCACCTCCAACCGGGACAATGATAGAAAGATAAATTTGGTCACATGGTCGGAAAAAAGAAGACAGAGATGAAGAACAAAACCCAAATCATAATTTTCGCACTGACTGCCCTCCTTTTGCCATCAGTAGAGCTGAAGGCAATTGAGATTCGTCAAGAGTTGTACGAGTTCCAATCGAAAATTACTCGGAAAGTAAGGTACATCACCTTTGTGATCACAGATACTCCAGCAATGAAGAGATCATCAACGCAGATTTATCGTCTTCCAGAGATTCATTTCGAACTGGGGAGTGCAGCTCTTTCATCCAAAGCTGCGCAAACACTCCTCGACAGTATGCACCGTTATGGAATTACGCGTGACACTCCGCTCTTCATCACCGGGTACTCCTGTGAACTTGGTTCTGAAGAATACAACCTCATGCTTTCAATGCAACGTGCTGTTACGGTTGTCAATTTTCTTGAAAGCCAAGGATTTTCTGTGGTCGCACTACAAGCCAAAGGAGAGGTGGATCCCATGGCCACCAACCCGGAGGAATTATATAAAAATCGTCGGGTTGAGATAAGGACACAATAGCCGACGCAAGACAGATGGCATTGGAACGATAAAAATTTCTATACGAGGAGGAGAACGAATGAACAACAAAGTCCTGTCGGAAACTTCAAAGGGAAAACAGGGTAGAAATCTTACAGCCTTCGCCATTATTGCAACGCTCTGCCTGATATCCAGCAATGCAACCGCCATGACCGTTCCGGCGGCAGGTTCCTTTGCCTATGATCTTTACGATATCGGGGTAAACCAGATCCTGCTTGGACCTATCGGCTTTGTGGCCGGCGTCGCCTGCATGGTGTTTTCGGCAATACTTGCCATCCGGCAAATGATTTTACCTGCAGCAGGTGTCGTTTTAGGTGGAGCATTTCTGCTCAAAGCTGATGCTGTTGTGCAGACCATTGGTGCAATGATCAGCTAAAAGCCACGGAATCCAGAGGAGAAAGGTCCATTGAGCGAAAATAATTTTACCCACAGATTTCCCCAGTATCTTTCAAGACCCATCCAGGTACTCTGGTTCGAGACTGACGAGTTGATCCTCTGTGTATTCACCCTCACCTTGGCTCTTCTTTACGGCAAAATCATGTGGCTGGTGTTTCTTATCACCCAATACTTCTACACCCGGACCAAGAGATCGCAATCAAGAGGGTTTCTCAGGCATGTCCTCTATATGTTCGGTTTTATTCAGATGAAAAACTATCCCGATTATTTCCAGAGGGAGTTTCATGAATGAACGCTGAGATCTTTCTGCAGAAAACAAGCAACCTCTTTGCTCAAAACAGGTTGCTCAAGTTCACCATCACCATACTGGCGTTTACCGTCATGTTCAATTCCGCCATGGTCTATCGAGCGGTAAAATATCAACGAGTAGTCCTGATCCCACCGACGATGACCGGGACAGTCGAGTTTATTCAGGGCAAACCCAATGACGCCTATATTTCAGACATAAGCAGGAGAATTGTCAATCTGGCAGCCACCTACTCACCCCCTACAGCACGGGGCCAGTTTGAGGAACTGCTCGCCTATTTTGCTCCAGAGGCATATCCGCAGGCTTCCAATTCCTGGTATTCCTTGGCCAGCAGAGTCGAAGAATCGCAGGTCAGCTCAGTCTTCTATCTCGAGAAAATCAGTGTCACTGAGGGGTTCATAGAAGTCTTTGGGAATTTCAAACAGTATGCCGGGGATACATTGCTTGAGAATACCAGCAAAACCTACCTGATCAACTATCGTCTGCAAGACGGCAGATTTTACATTGTATCCTTCAAAGAAAAACTGACACAACGGCAGGAGCAAGAACGTGGTTAAAATATTTCTCGCAATGGCTGTCTTAACCCTAACGGCAGTCGGCTACTGCCTGGCAAGCGATGTAATCCAGGCAGAGATCCCGACGGCCGTTAAACTCTCCAACAGGGATATTAACCGGATTGTCTGCCCGGGACCGATGAACGACTTAATTTTCTCGCAGGAAAAAGCCATGACAGGGCATTTTTCAGGCAATAATGGATTTATAAAATTCAAGATCGAGGATTCGGGGACTGAGTATCTATACGCAGATACCCAGAGCGAATTATTTGTGGTCTGTAGCAATGCAGTATACACCCTGCTCGTCACACCTGCGGACATCCCTTCAGTCACACTCCGCCTTGCATCCCCCAACGGCGATACTTTCAAGAAAAACATTAACCACTATCAAAAAATGCCTCTGGAGAAACAGGCACTTCTACTCATCAGAGAGGCCTACCACGGTGACTACCCAGCAAGCTATAGGATAAGCGATTCAACCAGAATGGTATCTCTTTCTCCTGAGCTGGAAACACAACTATTACAGGTTGTTGATGTGGATGGCGTTGGACTTCGTTTAAGAAAATATCAGGCGACATCCCTCTCAGATGGCTCGATTGATGTGAATGAACAGCTTTTCCTCTCCTCATCCATCAGCAATTCAATTCTTGCTGTCGCCGTGGATAATCACACTTTAGAGCCCAACCAGTCCACCATGGTGTTCATAGTGGACCAGAAGGAGCGGGTGCAATGAGCCTGAAAAAGAGATTCAACGATCTTGGCCCCAAACAAAAGAAGATTGTTATCTGGGCCGGAATCGGTGTCGTTTTTATTATTCTGGTTGCTACCGGGTACAACACTTCCGGTCCTGGTACTTCCAAAGGTTTTTTCGGGCAAAAGAAAACTCGAGAAATCCAGCTGGAACCAGATTTGATTCAAAAAACCATGCTCAGGGAACAAAGACGGCAACTTGAATCTCTTCAGGAAACGGTAGACAAATTAGCTCGGGAGCAGAAGAGAACTGAACAGCACCTTACCGAAAAAACTCTCCCGAAAATCCCCTCTGCCGATGAGGTGACTCAACCTACAGTGCTCCCACAACCTCTGCCCAATGAGCAGCCATGGCCTTTGCCACCTGATAGAAGAACCATACCCGCAAACCTGCCGCCACATCCTCAACTTGAGCCAAAGATGATCGGTGAGATCAGTGTATTGTCGAACTCAACCATTGCTTCCGGTGATCCAGGCTCTGGGAACGATAAAAAAAAAGGAAGGACAGTCTACCTCCCCCCTTCCTTTATGGAGGCAAAGCTATTGACCGGGTTCGATGCTTCTACTTCAGGTAAAGGAACCAACAATCCCGAGCCACTCCTTCTCAGAATACAAACCCCGGCGGTACTTCCAAATGATATCAAGGCCAATTTGGCAGGATGCTTCGTCATTGCCGAAGCTGTCGGCAGGCTTGACAAAGAGCGAGCAGATGTGCGACTCGTATCACTTTCATGTCTCAGTAACGAGGGAAGAGCCATTATTGATACCCAGGTCAAAGGTTTTGTCACAGATTCGGACAGTAAAGTCGGCCTGTCCGGCCGAGTCGTCTCAAAAATGGGCGCAGCCACCGCTAGAACTATCGTGGCCGGATTCTTTGGTGGCATGGGTGATATGCTTAAATCATCTGCAACAACCCAATCAACTTCTGTTCTTGGTACGACAACGACAATCGATTCTAGTCAAATTGCGAAATATGCGATTGGTGGTGGTTTATCAGAAGGAGCGGCAAGCCTGCATGATTTCTACCTGAGTCTTGCCAAACAGGCAACTCCTGTGATTGAAGTAGGTGCAGCAAAGGAGATCACTGTTGTTATTTCTGAAGGAAAAGAGTTAGAGATAAGGGAGACTAAAGGCGAGACATTGTAGGAGTGTGTCATACAATGGGCAAGGATTTTTATAGAATTTTGTATTTCTCCCGAAGCATATGAGACAGGTGCTTGACCATTGAAAAAGCATTTTCGACAGTTTGCCCCTTGTCTGGATTGACCAGGCAGCATGTCGCCGGTGACAACATGCTTTGGGCGATTATCTGTTCAATTTCCACCCCTTTTTTGCCTAAGTGCTGCCATATGCCTTCGAGCTTCATGATGAGGAACCCCAGACTTTCCTTGGCAAATATTTCATAACCAGTCGGTACAATACCCCAGACCAGTATTCCTCCCCGATCAAGAAATTTCTTTATTGAGCCTGTACAGGCCGCAAATATTTCTGCGTTGGTATAAATATCCAGCGAGAGAATATCCATATCCAGATTGAGGAGAAAATCCCAATCCGGATTGCCACACAAATGAATACCGCGAGGACCGTCAACCATGGTAAAAAAATTATCCAGATCGGTTTTGGCTTTTTGTTCGCCGTAACCGGACATCGCCGAAAAAATAAATTGTAGCCCAGGTTCGTCTATGAACATGAAGGCATTTGGATTGCGTTCTTTTAATCTGGTGAGCTGTATATTAATTCTCTTGGCCATAAACTCCATCAAAAAGGGCCTGATAGTATCGTCAAAAAGGATAGGCCGTTCATCCTGATCGAGAACATTGAACCCAAAGCTGATGGGACCTTCGAGTTGACCGCGAATAGCCGACCGGTCGGCAAGATGTCTTGCTAGAAATTCATGATAGACAACCGAGTATTGTTTGCTGATATCAAAAAACGTTGGGTCATCAAACCGGCTCATGGCCTCCTCAAACTCATCAATGAATTTGGTCATCGAAAAACTCAGCGTCTTTTTTTCCACGTCTAGAACGATGCCTGGGAAATGCTCGGCTGCCTGGACATACATATCTTCGTAATAACTGAAATTCGGCAGTTGCGGCCAAAAGGGAACATCAAGCGAGAGAGCTAGATCAAGCGCCTGCTGCACATCTGTCTGCGGCATTACTGCCATCGCAGTGGTCAAAAGATTTCCGGGTATGGGCATGAGGTGTTCTCCTGTTTATTGTCTTGCCGCCATCGATACAAGACAATAACCGTATGGATTGGAAGAGATTTGAGATAATCTGCAATTATATGACTAAAGTCAATTACTAGATACGAAATATTATTATACCGTATTGAATACGGTACCATTAATTCGGGCATCATAAAAGAAGGAGAAAGACATGAAAGAAATACCTGATGGAGAATTTATTCCCGTGGATATTTCACAGCAGGATGTGGTCGAGGCAATGAAACGTATCTCAGGCTATATCGATATCACTCCGGGTGACTTCAAAGAAGTGTATCAATCAGCCTATGCTTTGGCAATAAGGCGGCTCTTAAGCAGTCTCACAGCTGTCAAAATCATGACCAAGGCGGTGGTTTTTGTTGATCAGGAAATGGCCCTTGTCGAGGCCGCGGACCTGCTGGCGGAAAAACAGATTTCCGGCTGCCCTGTCGTCGGTAGCGAAGGCAGGGTTGTTGGCGTTGTTTCCGAAAAAGATTTCCTTAAAGAGATGGGATTCGGCACTACGCCATCCTTTATGCAATTAGCCACCCACTGTTTGAACAGCAAGAGTTGTATGATACGAAGATTACATCATAAAACAGTTGGCGATATCATGACAAAGCCACCAATAACTGCCGATTCAACGATGACCATCGACGCCATCTCCACTCTTTTTACGGAACACCAAATCAACCGGTTGCCGATTGTTGACAATACTGGACGGCCAATCGGCATGGTAACCCGAAGTGACCTGGCACGTTCCTATCACGCCTTAAAAGAGAGGGAAAAATCATGAACTTCTTTCAGAAGATGAAAGGTGGCGGCCAAAGTCCGCCAAAAGTTGGTTTGTTTGAAGTTTTCTGGTCCTGGATCGGCAGCTTTCTCGGCATTGCCGCCGTTGCCTTTACCCATTATAAGATACTCGACCAGACTGGCTTGATATTGATTATCGGTTCCTTCGGAGCCTCTGCCGTCCTGATTTATGGCGCTATTCGCAGTCCTCTTGCCCAGCCAAGGAACCTGCTTGGCGGCCATATCCTTTCTGCCCTGATCGGAGTCACCGCCTTCCAATGGCTTGGAGGGCAACCCTGGCTGGCGTCTGCTGTTGCCGTTTCCACTTCCATTGCCATGATGCACCTCACCAAGACGCTCCACCCACCGGGAGGCGCCACCGCGCTTATCGCGGTAATCGGCGGTGACAGTGTTCACAATCTCGGCTACCTTTATGTTTTCATGCCGGCAGCCTTGGGGGCAATTGTGATGCTGATTATTGCCCTTATTATTAATAATATCCCCAAGAACCGAAGATATCCGGAATTCTGGTTCTAACAAAGCAAGATTATGATCACTGATGAAAAATCGGTCACGAAGACAAGTACGAAAAGACTTCCTCTGCAGAAGCTATATTTCATCTGTTTAGTATCATTGATAATTGTTTTCTTATTTGATCTCTTTATTCCTCTAGGTGTCGCTGTGGGAGTTTTATATGTAGTGGTTGTGCTGCTAACACTGTGGACCCCCCACAGCAAAGCCACTGTTGTTGCTGCAATCCTGTCATCTTTGCTAATAATTACCGTCTTTTTTTACAAACCATCGGTAGCGGAAATGTGGAAAGTAATATTCAACCGTGGAATATCGCTATTCGCCGTGTGGGTTGTAGCCATACTTGGCTTGCAAAGAAACAAGACACTTGAACAGCGGAGCAAGATTCTTTTTGAAAGAGAGGAAGCTCTCAATGAAATAAGGGTACTGAGAGGTTTTCTGCCCATTTGCGCCTCTTGCAAAAAAATCCGTGACGATAACGGGTACTGGCAACAGATAGAGGGTTATATCAGAGATCATTCAGAAGCTGAGTTTACCCACAGTATCTGCCCGAGCTGTGCAGAAAAGCTCTACCCTGACCTGAACAAGCGAAAATAATTTGAATCCACTTGAGGGAAATCGTAACAATAAAGTATTGATAATTGTTCAGCGGAGAAAATATTTGATTACCATAATTTGCACCCTTCCTATAATTTTAAGCGCCGTTTTGAGTGCTGCCCACTTCTATCGATCAGGTGCACTTATTTTCGCTGTAATAAGTCTCCTGTTGCCGTTTTTGCTGGTGAGCAAAAATCATTGGTTACCAAAAATTATCACAGCATCTTTATTACTTGTGGCCGCTGAATAGATACGTACTCTATTCGTTTTGATTGAAAAATATCAAGCGGCAGGTTTATCCTCGACCCGTATGGCAATTATTCTTATAAGTGTTGCATTATTTTCCGCATTTTCGGGCATGATGTTTAAAACATCGACGATGAAAAAAAGATATCAATCGAAGAGATGACATGAAATTTACCAATATCGCCTAAGATCTCTCTGCATCCAACAGATGATATCCTCTTCGTTTATATCCTGAAAATTTTACTATGAACATAATCACATCAAATACTATTTTATACTGCAAAAAATGGGACGAAACTGTTGCATTCTATAGGAATATTCTCAAACTTGATGTTCATTTTTCAAATGAGTGGCTTGTGGAGTTCATCCTGAACAATCAGGCAAGACTGAGTGTTGCAAACCAGGAGAGAACCTCGATCAAGAGCAGTAGCGGCAGAGGTGTTACTGTTTGCCTGCAGATAGATGATGCAGAAATCATGCACAAATATCTGCAGGAATTAGGGATTCACCCAACTCCGATAAAGGCCCTATGGGAATCCAGAGTGTTTTACGTCCTTGATCCTGAAGGAAATAGATTAGAGTTTTGGTCATAAACATCTTGTTTCCGATCTCAGAACAACCGCTGATTCTCTTGTTAATTACGCTTTAGCCAAGGAAAAGGGAGGAACAGATAAAATTACCATTCTTATTGCCCGACATGCCGGACCAAGAACAATCAAAGATAAATAAGCTTGATACAAGAGGATGAACCCAAAGATGTCTCCCCGTTTTTCGCAAAATCTTTACATTTTTTGCCGTATCCCGAGACGAGTTGCAAGGTTGTGAAGATTGCTCCGGTTCGTGTCGAGATCCCGAGCTGCTGCTGCCCAGTTTCCTTTATTTTTTTCAAGAGCTGATTGGATCAATTTTATCTGAAACAATTTCACTTCTTCTCTCAGAGATATTTTACTTTGAATTATTTTGGGAGAGGCAGAATCCTCGGCTGGATGGACATACATCGCAGCTCCAAGGTCACCGGCTAAATGTTCTGGTTTGACTTGTATTAAATCCATATTTTTCTTTTGTTGAGATGCTTTTAAGATAGCTCTAGAGATTATATTCTCCAGCTCGCGTACGTTGCCGGGCCAATTGTATCTAGATAGAAGGTGTAAAGATTCTTCACTTATTCTCACTTCTTGCAGCCCCAATCTTCTCTGAGTTCGATCAATAAAAAATCCTGCAAGAATGGCTAAATCGTCTTTTCTTTCCCGCAATGGCGGAACTGTTATGGGATAAACGTTGAGCCGGTGATATAAATCAGCTCTGAATTTTCCGATACTTACTTCCGCTTCCAAATTTCTATTGGTTGCAGCAAGTAACCTCACATCAGCATGAAGCATTTTCTCAGATCCGATGCGCTGAATTTCTCCTTCTTGGATCACACGCAACAGTTTTGCCTGTATTTCAAGAGAAAGCTCACCAATCTCATCTAGAAACA
Source organism: Desulfopila sp. (assembly GCA_041582995.1). Taxonomy (GTDB): domain Bacteria; phylum Desulfobacterota; class Desulfobulbia; order Desulfobulbales; family Desulfocapsaceae; genus Desulfopila. Next base: position 22,266 of record JBFHGS010000001.1, read on the forward strand.
AAGTGCATCCGTCAGCTAGTTCAAACTTGCCCGCCCTATCATGTGTTGCACCTGTAAAGGAACCTTTGATATGGCCAAAGAGCTCACTCTCAGCAAGTGATTCAGGAAGTGCTGCACAATTGAGGTAAAGCATTGCCTTGTCACGACGATTGGAGTGGCGATGTATTGCTCTTGCAACAAGCTCTTTACCAGCACCCGTTTCGCCAAGAATCAAAATAGTGAAATCTGATTTTGCAACCAGTTCGATTTCTTGACGCATTTTTTTTATAGCTTGACTCTGACCAAGTATATCCCACCCTCTTTGTACCGCCACATCCTGCATGAGATCAGACGCTATTTGCCCCTGTCGCTCGGCTTGACTTTCCAGAGCCTTAAGTAAATCCGCCATCTGCATCTGTGCTCCAGCCATTAAAGCGACGGTCTTTAAGTACTGTTTGGGCAGACGATCGAAAGCACCGGAATCAAGAGAATCCGCCGTCAAAATTCCTACCAGTTTATCATTAACATGCAGGGAGCACCCGAGGCAGGCATGAATTTGCTGCAATCCATTGGGATCGGAGGCCAACATGCCATCAAAGGGATCAGGCAGAGAGCTGTCCTTGGAGAACAAGATAGGCTCCTCAGAGCCACAAATTATGTCAAGACGTGGATGTTCTTTACGTTTATACACACGTCCCATCGCGTCTGGCGTTAATCCCCTTGAGGCTAGAGGAATAAGTTTATCCTTCTCGACCCGAAGAAGCGTTGCCGCATCGTAAGGAATTGCACGACGCAGAGCTCCCAAAAGACGGTCGTAACGATCTTCAATACTTATTTCAGTTGTAAGGTCCAGAGCGATAGCCGCAAGTGCATTAAGTTTGTTCATAGTTACCATTTTTACAACATTGTTTCTATCCTCACAACATAAAAATGTTGTGTTTTTGAATACAAAGTCCATATCTACATTATATTACTACATAATGCCAATGGCACACATATTGCTTTGTATAGTTTAAGAAAGAGGCTGGGCTTACAAGCAAAGCGAAGTGACCAACTGATTAAACCTGGACAGCTTTTATAATTTTTACTGCCCTATTTATTGGCTGAAACCGAGTTCATTTCTGCAAGAGCCCACAAAAAGAAATTTAAAGAATGAGAGGATGAGTGGTCATGAAAATATTAAAACTTGAAAATACGAATGAATTTACACCTGGTGCCATGAAACGATTCTTTCTGGTAGAAGATTCCCCGAATTTTAAAATAGTCAACTTCAATCTTGATGAAGGAGTGACCTTTCCGGTTCATTCTCATGATCTGGATGGTGAGCTTTCCATCCAGGTATTAGAGGGAGATGGATTTTTTCTTGGGGAAGATGACTCTGAAATATCTGCTAAAAAAGGTGACATTCTCATCTCGCAGATAAGAGAGCCACATGGAGTCAGAGCAAAGACCAAAATGAGGATTCTGGTGACAATAGCGCCACCTATCTGATGACCTTCAGGAAATAAGTGAAGTACTTACAGTTAATTCAATAAGAACAAACAAAAGGAGAGCGTGATGTCTAAAGTAAAAATTGACCAGGACGAATGTATTGGTTGCGGTGCGTGTGTAGAATTGTGCCCATCGGTCTTTTCATTTGATGATGATGCGGGGAAGGCATATGTGAATGAAGATGCTGACACAGAGATCGATTGTGTTGATGAAGCGATCGCATCATGCCCTGCTGAATGTATTTCAAAAGAGTGAAAACGTAATTGAAATCGTTAGGAGGGCAACATGAGAATTAAGCCTGATATTGAGTTCATTAGATCACTAAAAGAGACCGGTGGAGACACACTAAAAATGTGTTACCAATGTGCGTCTTGCTCTGTTGCCTGCCCGCTATCATCAGAGCAAAAACCTTTCCCCCGGAAAGAAATGATCTGGTCACAGTGGGGAATGGCAGAACGCCTTGTCGCTGACCCTGATGTTTTCTTATGTCATCAATGTGGCGATTGTACGGAAATATGTCCCCGTGGTGCAAAACCTGCCGAAGTTCTCGGTGCAATCCGAGCGTATGTATATTCATTGTATGGCTGGCCTGGCTGGCTGGCAAAACTTGCAACTAGGGTAAAAAATTTGCCAATATTAGTAGGTGTCCCGGCGATAATAATTTTCTTTCTTTGGTTTTTGTCCGGTGCCATGCATTTTCCTTCAGCCGAAGCATTTGCCCGAAATGGCTATACTCAATTTTTCGGTCATTGGGACTATAAATGGTATCCCAAAAATGCTTTCTTTGTCGTTTCTATCATGGTGCCTGCAGCAGCATTGGCAGTCTTCTCGGTCTACAGAGGAATAATAATATTTTGGCAGGCAATGAGCTCGACCGCCGACATTAAATCAGAGTACAGGCCAACTGCTTATAGCTTCTTCCAAGAATTTCTCCTACCTTCTCTTATTGAGACCATGAAACACAATCGATTTCGGGAGTGCACTGTCAACATAGACAGAGTGAAAGGACACCTGCCGTTGGTACTCGGGTTTATTGGTGCCTTTATCCTTACCTGCTGGTCAGCGTTTCGACAAGATTTGTTGGGCCTTTTCTGGCCATCATTTCATGGTCCGTTACCACTGACGGACCCCTTTAAAATTGTCGCCAATATTTCCGCTATTGCTTTACTCTATGGTATCTGGATTCTTTGGGATAATCGGCTCAAACTTGAGAAAAGAGGCAAGACGAGCAGCACATTTTATGATTGGTTCCTCATTTGGGAAATTACAGCAGTAGGCGTTACAGGTTTAGGAGCAGAGCTGCTGCGCTGGGCAGGCATTCCAACCATCGGGTACATTGTGTATTACCTGCATCTCGTCTCAGTGCTGATGCTTTTCCTCTACATGCCATACACTAAATTTGCCCATATCGCCTACAGGACCACGGCAATGTGTTTTGAAAAGTTTCAGGCCAGCCGTTTTGTAATGAATTCCGGGATATCCCAGAAACAACAACTATCCTGATTATTGAGGAAAATTGTAGAAGAATATCTGCTTTTGAGCAGAAAAGGTGAAAAAATGAAAGAATCAAATAAAACAATCGGCGACATTGTTGCCGAAGACTATAGGACGTCAAAAGTATTTGAAAAATATGGGATAGATTTTTGTTGTGGTGGCAAGATTGGTCTCTCTGCAGCCTGTAAGGAGAATGAGGTCGACCTTGCAACGATACAGGGTGAAATCGAAGAGGTAAAGAAAACAGTTCTCGAACAAAATCAGAATTATGCTTCATGGGAGTTGCCCTTCCTCATTGATTATATTGTAAATGTCCACCACAGCTACCTCAAAGAAAATACTGAGCAGATCAAAACCCACTCTCGAAAAATAGCAGAAGTCCATGGCGAGCGCCATTCTGAGTTATCCCAAATTTCTTCAATCTTTGACAAAATAGCCAGTGATATGTCAATCCACTTAAAGGAAGAAGAGGATGTGTTCTTTCCCGCCTTGAAACGTGCACATATGAAGAAGAAAACAGACTCAACACCATCAGCCGAAGACTTGGAATTGATCTCAAACTCTTTAAAAAACCTTCTTCGAGAGCATGAAGAAATAGGTGAAGCCGTACATAAGGTTAATCACCTCAGCAACGGATATAAAACGCCCGCCGATGGATGCAACACATTCATTCTCACCTATAGAGAACTCAGGCAATTTGAAGACGATCTGCATAAGCATGTGCATCTTGAGAATAACATCCTGTTTTTGGAGGCCGTGAAATTCGTATAGACTCCACATAGATCAATTATATTGATCTATTTCTTCAGACATTCTATATATACAAACAATCGACTTAACCAAAATAGTTAACCGTGAAACACAGACACGGATCTACTGCTTAAAAAAACGAACAGGGTTCTTTAGTTCCCGTGTCTGATCGTTTTGCCTTCTCTCAGGGAGGTGATGATGTCTGGTAGAGATTTCATGAAGCGGTTCCGTTTTTTTCGCCCGCGCAATAGCGAGGATGGCTGCCGGGAAGAGAGATTTTCTGAAGGTTGGGCGGAAAATCGCTGCGGGCAACGGGAATGGGAACATTTTTATCGTGATCGCTGGCAGTATGATAAAAAGGTGCGGTCCACCCACGGCGTCAACTGTACCGGCTCCTGTTCATGGGATGTATACGTTAAAAACGGCATCATCGTCTGGGAAACCCAGGCCACCGATTACCCTGCCTGCGGCGAGGGTTTTCCCAATCATGAGCCCAGGGGCTGCCCACGCGGTTGTACCTTTTCCTGGTACACCTACAGTCCTGTGCGCATCAAATATCCCCTTATCCGCTCGTCGCTGCTCGAACTCTGGCGTGACACGCTGGCCACCCATGGTGACCCCGTCAAGGCCTGGCGCGATATTGCGGGCAATCCCGAAAAACGCAGCCGGTACCAGCAAGACCGGGGTAAAGGCGGGCTGGTTCGCCTGTCTTGGGATGAAGCCGCGACGATCACCGCCGCGTCTCTGGTCCATACCATCCAGCGCTACGGCCCCGACCGGATCTTTGGTTTTACCCCCATTCCGGCTATGTCCATGGTCGCCTATGCAGCAGGGACTCGGTTTCTCTCCTTGATTGGCGGCTCCGCTATCAGTTTTTACGACTGGTACGCAGACCTCCCGCCGGCCTCGCCGCAGATCTGGGGGGAGCAGACGGACGTGCCGGAGAGTGCCGACTGGTATGAAGCCACCTATATGATCGTCTGGGGGACCAACCTGCCCATGACCAGGACCCCGGATGCCCATTTCTTCACCGAGGCCCGGTACCGCGGTGCAATAGTGACGGCGGTGGCCCCGGACTACGCCGAATATGTCAAGTTTGCCGACAGCTGGCTGCCGGCCCGGGCGGGCACCGACGCGGCTCTGGCCATGGCCATGACCCATGTGATAGTCAAGGAATTCTATATTGATACGCCCATCGCCTACTTTGTAGATTATGCCAAACGCTTTACTGATCTTCCGTTTGCGGTCGTTCTTCAGCCCACAAGCGACACCTATGTCTCGGGCCGCTTCCTGACTGCTGCAGATCTGGGCACGGAAGCAACCAACCCGCGCTGGAAAACCGTTTTCTTTAATCAAACAACCGCATGTTGGGTGGTTCCCAACGGCAGCATCGGCTTTCGCTGGGACGAAGCCGCCGGCCACTGGAATCTCCACCTGCAGGATTCCCAGAACGATGCCGCGGTAGATCCACTGCTCAGCTATGGGGGAGAGAATGATGGCTGGCGGACGGTCACCCTGCCCTATTTTGACGACAAAGGACCCGGATCGAAAAACGGCCGGGTACCGGTCAAAAAGATCAAGACAGCTGCAGGCGATCTGCTCGTGACCACGGTATTTGACCTGATGACCGCCCAGTTGGGCATCGCCCGGTCCGAGGACGAGGACCGCACGCAAGACGCCTCAGTGCAGTATCCCGCAGGCTATGACGATCCAGGGCCATTCACCCCGGCATGGCAGCAGGCAATAACCGGCGTGCCACAGCAGGACGTCATCCAGGTAGCACGCGAGTTTGCCGAAAATGCAGACAAGACCCACGGCAAGTCCATGATCTTTTTAGGTGCCGGAACCAATCACTGGTATCACAGTGACATGATCTACCGGGCCATCGTCAACCTGACCACTCTCTGCGGCTGCCAGGGCGTCAACGGCGGAGGTTGGGCTCACTATGTGGGCCAGGAAAAAGTGCGCCCTCAGGCCGGCTGGTCTCAGCTCGCCTTCGGTCTCGACTGGACACGCCCGCCGCGCCAGCAGAATGGTACATCTTTCTACTACTTCGCCACCGATCAGTGGCGCTATGATGACCTCAACGCCGAAACCCTTCTCTGGCCTATGGCCGGTGGTGGTTCCCCTCGCCATATGGCGGATTACAACGCTGTGGCCATCCGACTCGGCTGGCTGCCGTCCTACCCCCAGTTCAATCGCAACCCGCTGGATATCTGCCGGGAAGCGGTGGAAAACGGTGCGGCCACGGATAAGGATATTATCGCCCATGCAGTCGAACAGCTGAAAAACGGCTCGCTTCGCTTTGCCGTGGAAGACCCTGACCATCCGGATAATTTTCCCCGGATGCTCTTTCTCTGGCGGGCCAATCTGCTTGGGGCCAGCAGCAAGGGCCATGAGTATTTCCTCAAGCATCTGCTGGGCATTGACAACAGTGTCCAAAACGCCGAAAGCAATCTCCGTCCCGAAGAGATCACCCTGCGGGACCCGGCCCCCGAAGGAAAACTCGATCTTCTCGTCACCCTGGAACTTCGCATGTCCACCAGCGCCATGTACTCCGACATCGTTTTGCCGGCAGCAGGCTGGTACGAGATGCACGACCTGAGCACCACCGACATGCACCCCTTTATCCATCCGTTCAATCCGGCGGTGGACCCGCCATGGGAGGCGAAAACCAGTTGGGACCAGTTCAGCGCGATTGCCGAGAAATTTTCCGAGCTGGCGGCAGTCCATCTGGGGGAGCTTAAGGATCTCGTCGCAACTCCGCTCCTGCACGACAGCCCGGGTGAGATTGCCCAGTACGATACCCTTGACTGGCGTAAAGGCGAAACAGAGCCGATACCCGGGCGGACCATGCCGCAACTGTCGGTGATCACCAGGGATTATCCCAATGCCTATAAAATGATGACCGCCTTGGGGCCTCTGGTCCATCAGGTGGGGGTGGGTTCCAAGGGCGTCGCCTGGTCCGGCAAAGAGGAATATGCAGAGCTTGCCTCCGAACTCGGTACAGTGAAGGCTCCCGGCAAGAGCTACGGTATGCCGTCTCTTAGCACCAGCAAGCAGGCGGCCCAGGTCATCCTGAAGCTGGCGCCCGAGACTAATGGCGAGACCGCATTTAAATCCTGGGCCGGGGTCGAGAAGAAAAGCGGCCTGGCCCTTACCCACCTGAGTGCCGGCCGCCGTGACGAGAAGATATCGTTTGACGATATCACCGCCCAGCCCAGAAAGATCATCACCTCGCCGGTCTGGAGCGGCATCGAATCGGAAACCCGGCGCTATTCGCCCTTTGTGATCAATATAGAGGAAAAAGTGCCTTTCCGGACGCTGACCGGTCGAGCGCAGTTCTATCTTGACCACCCCTGGATGCTGGGTTTCGGTGAAGGCCTCCCCTTGTACCGGCCACCTCTGCATCTGCCGCCAAACAACAGCCCCTACAGCGTTGCCGAAACACTTACCAGAATAAAACCGGGCATAACAGAAGATGACCGCAAAGCCCTGGCCCTCAACTACCTGACCCCCCATTCCAAGTGGTCAATCCACAGCACCTATTCCGATACCCTGATTCTGCTCACCCTGTTTCGGGGCGGCGAGGCCATCTGGATCAGCGACGTCGACGCCCGGACCCTGGCAGTACAAGACAATGAATGGCTCGAGTGCTTCAATGAAAACGGGGTGGTCATGGCCAAGGCGGTGGTGAGCCACCGTATCCCGCCTGGTGCGGCTTTCATGTACCATGCCCAGGAACGTCTCATCAACACCCCGGGATCCGCGCTCTCCAAGCAGCGGGGTGGCACCCACAACAGCGTAACCCGAATTATGGTAAAACCGACTCATATGATCGGCGGCTACGCCCAACTCAGCTACGGCTTCAACTACTACGGTCCGGTCGGGTCCCAGCGGGATGAGGTGATCGTGGTACGTAAAGCCGGGGAGGTGGATTGGTATGAAGATTAAAGTCCAGATGTCTATGGTGCTCAACCTGGATAAATGTATCGGCTGTCATACCTGCAGTATCCCGTGCAAAAATGTCTGGACCACCCGTACCGGCGCCGAGTACATGTGGTTCAACAACGTGGAAACCAAGCCCGGCATCGGCTACCCCCGTGAGTGGGAGAACCAGTCGAAGCACAAGGGCGGCTGGATTATGGATGGAGGCCAACTCCGCCTCAAAGCCGGCGGACGTCTGCAGAAAGTTACCCGTATCTTTCATAATCCCGACCTGCCCGCCGTTGACGATTATTACGAGCCATGGGACTATGACTACGAGAACCTCATTACCTCTCCTCAGAAGCAACACCAGCCTTCAGTCCGTCCGAAGTCCCAGCTGACCGGAGAACCCATGCAGATTAAATGGGGGCCCAACTGGGACGACGACCTGGCCGGCGTCTGCGAGACCGGGGCCAGGGACGTCAATTTCAGTGGTCTTGATCACGCCATCTATCTCTCTTTCAAGCAGGTCTTCATGTTCTACCTGCCCCGCTTGTGTGAACATTGCCTCAACCCGGGCTGTGTCGCCTCGTGCCCCTCCGGGGCGATGTATAAAAGAGACGAAGACGGTATTGTCCTCGTCGACCAGGAGCTATGCAGGGGATGGCGCTACTGCGTATCAGGCTGCCCCTACAAGAAGGTCTACTTCAACTGGAAGAGTGGTCGGTCGGAGAAATGCATCTTCTGCTACCCCCGGCTCGAGGCAGGGCTCACAACACTCTGCGCCCACAGCTGCGTGGGCCGCATCCGCTACGTCGGGGTGGTTCTCTATGACGCCGACCGCATCCATGAAGCGGCATCGGCCCATATCGACCGGGAGATCTATCCGGCCCAGCTGGATCTTTTTCTCGACCCGTCGGATCCGGAGACAATCGCTTGCGCACGGAGCCAGGGCATCCCTGAACATGTGCTGGCTGCCGCCCGGCGATCGCCGATCTATACGCTGGCCAAGACCTGGCAGCTGGCTCTGCCGCTGCACCCGGAATTCAGGACCCTGCCGATGGTCTGGTACATTCCGCCCCTCAGTCCCGTCGAGGCACTGGCGGGGAACGAAGACCTCAGATCGGCGGTGGACAAGCTCAGAATCCCGGTACAATACCTGGCGAACCTGCTGACCGCCGGAGACGAAAAACCGGTTCGCATGGCCCTGCAACGACTGGCCGCAGTCCGAACCTACATGCGCTCGGTACGGGTGGATAAAAAGCCTGACGATACTATCGCGGCCTCCGTCGGCCTTGACGCAGAAACCCTCCTGAGGATGTATGACCTTCTCGCCATCGCCAGGCTCGAGGACCGCTTTGTCGTGCCCACGGCCTCGCATCCGGACAAGAGTCCGCTGCACACTACCAAGGGATGTTCAGGATTTCCCGACTGTCGGTGAGCTGAAAAAGGAAGAGGAGAGTTTCATGACAGAAAACGATAGGGTGCAATGCAAACTGCTGGCTTTTCTGCTCGAGTACCCTGACTCCTCATGGAGTTCAGAGCTCGCGGATGTGCGCGAGGTCGTGGAGACGGTAACCGATCAACAGCGGCGCCAACTCTTGCAGAGCTTTTTGGACTATGCTGAAGTCACCCCGCTCTTAAAGCTGCAGGAAACATATACCGCGGCTTTCGACCTCGAACCGGCCGCCAGCCTTTATCTGACCTATCATCTGCTGGGCGACAGCGAGGACCGCGGCAAGGCTCTCGCGAAACTCCTGTGGGTGTACCACCGCGAGGGGTTTGACGCAGCCATCGGAGAACTGCCGGATTATCTGCCCATGATGCTCGAGTTTCTCGCTTTGTGTCCAGAGCCGGAAGACGCCACCCTGCTCTGGTCCTGTCTCGGCAGGGTAAATGGGGTGGCTGAACATTTGCAGAAAAAAAGCCACCCTTATGCAGGACTGGTCCGGCTGGTGGACACCATTGTCCAGCCCGGTATGCAGGATATCACCGCAGACATAAGCAAGGAGGCATGACATGGATCTGGGCAACATTCTCGCGTTTGTTGTTTTTCCTTATATTACCCTGACAATTTTCACCGTGGGGCATATCTCACGGTATGTGACCGACCGCTATAAGTGGAATGCGAAATCCAGTGAATTTCTGGAAAAGAAACAATTATTCTGGGGCGCAACAATCTTTCACTGGGGTATAATTCTGACTTTTCTCGGCCACTTCGGAGGGCTTCTGGTCCCCCAAAGTTTTTTAGACATAGTAGGAATCAACGGCCAAATGCATACAGCAATCGCCCATGCCAGTGGCATTGTGGTGGGAAGTGCCGCACTTATCGGCCTTGGATTGCTCCTCTACCGACGCATGTCAGTATTGCGGATCAAGCTCACGACCAGCCAGAACGACTTCGTCACTCTGGGCGGCCTGACCTTTGTGGTAGGCGCCGGTCTGTACAATGTATTTTTCGGCGATTTTTACGTTCTGGACACGGTTGCGCCATGGATCCGGGGGATTATAACCTTTACCCCAGATCCTGCGCTGATGCAGGGCGTCCCTCTAAGCTACAAGATTCATATCTTAGGGGCGTTAGCTTTGCTGGCATTTTCTCCATTCAGCAGACTCGTCCATATCTGGAGCGCCCCCTTTAACTATTTTCTCCGTAACTGGATCGTTTTTCGCCGTAATGTTTCGGAATAAGGACAGTTTATACTTTCGATCTACTTTCGAGTTCAACAGTAGTCAACCGATCACGGAAAAAAACTACAATTTCAAGGAGCAGCAGGACAAGGACAACCCAGGCAAAATTGCGGATCATCGCCCCATGCAGCGGCCGTAAAAAAGAGTTTGCCGCTGTGCTCTGCGAGATATCGAAGTTCAGGGTAAAGGCATACAGCATACCGAAGGTAAAGTTTCTCGACCACTGAGTCGGATCATAGACAAGTAAACCATCCACGAATCCATAGAGCCTGGTTCGTTTAATGGCGCGGGCTGTTTCGATAATTTCAACAATGATAAACCAGAACAGGACCCACAGCCAGACCAGGAGGATAAGGTCGGCCGGCACCACCCCGCTGACCGCGCTGGCCAGGCCGGTAATGGACATTGCACCATGGATGATGCAGTTGGTGTTGAACCAGCTCTTATCCAGATCAATCGACCTCCCCTCAGAGGCGTAGCGCCGCGCGATGAGCGAGAAACTGATTATGTAAAACAGCACGCCGAGCAAGATAATCCAAGGTGCGGCTAGTCGATAGAAAACGCTCGTTCCAAAGGCTGCCTTCCACACAATAACCAGCGATTGCGTGCTGACCGTCGAAAGCAAGAGAACACCGTGCACTTTCCGCCAGGATTCAGTTGTGAGAAACCGGTAGAAATTTTGAACAGCATGGATCACAAAATAGAACCACAGGCCGATGTTGCCGATTACCAGCAGCTGTACGAACGGCTTCCAGCCTGGCTGCCTCTGGCAGAGCGCTATACCGCAAACGGAGGTCCCGGCAATCCAGGTGCCGACCGCAAAACTGCCTACCGGATTGGCAAAATGGGCTTGAAAAAGTTCTCTTTTCACCACATCCATACCGTAAGAACCGGCGATAAAGAGTAAAAGGAGAAAGAGGATCAGAGTAAGAGACGGTGCAAGCTCTTTATTGAGGAAGGCAAACTGAACGATTGCTCCATTTATGAAAATACCGATTCCCATAACAATAGCACCGGAACCGGTCGGTGATGGAATGTTTTTCATGAACAGGTATCTGATCAGCAGAAACAGACCGGCAAGCAGCAATACCCGAAGCAGCTCAAGGGAGGTGGAAATGACCCCGGTCAAGGCGACCAACGCGACGACGCCCACACAAACGGCAAAAATTATGGCGCCTTGCAGGCGCCTTATATCCTGGGGTATCTTCATTGGACTCCTTGATCTGATAAATCTGAATCCAGAAAGAACTTTTGGCGCAATGGTGCAAAATGTTAGCTGATTACCACTTAAGTTCAGCCCGGAAGGTCCAGAGGGATACGAGGTTGCCTTTTGACGGGTGTTCCGCAGCCATCAGCAAAAACCCCATGCTTCATGGACTTTCGGTGAGATACATGGAGAATATCAATGCACTGACAAAATTCTACAAGATCTGGTTAGAATCCTCCACACCAAAATGAGAGACTAAACCTTTCTCTTGAAGACGTACGACAATTGATAAAAGGAGGTGGAGAATACATGAACTGCTGGTGTAGAAGCAATCTTGGTGATCCCATGTTGGCAGGAGCATCCTTAGAGCATATCAAAGCCCTTTTCCTGTCAGAATATGAGACAGTCAACGACTCAAAGGAACGAGCCTTATTTTATCGCCACGAATCAGAAGGACGTCTTCACTGTGAAGTAATAGTCTATTTTCCTCCCGCGACAGTTATTGTGGCAAAAGCAGTTCATGCCACGCCTTGTAATAAGCCCTGTTCAGACGGCTTAGCTTTGTTGGCCGGCCCGGTGGAATCGTGGTCAGTCCTCTTTCCGGAGAAAAGTATGAAAAGCCTGTAACCTCATCCGGCAATCAATCCATTAATACGCAGGTGAATCCAAATTGGCCCGTCATCGATTATCAGCATAGGTTGCTTTCGGGTATTATGGAAAGGACAACGGAAACGGTATGGAAAGTCAGTTTTATGGACATATTATCGAATCAATTTCTGAAGCCCTGATAACTATTAACCAGGACAGAAAAATTATTGTCTGGAACAGGGCTGCCACGCTCCTGTTCGGTTATGACAAGCATGAAGTTCAGAATGCAAGCCTTGACCTGATCATACCAGCAGCCTACCGGGAGAGGCATAGATCGGGCTATGAAAATTTTTTTAGAAACATAGCGGAACATTCTACCTATATATCCGGGACAAAAGAGTTTGAAGGCTTACGAAAAAGCGGTGAAATTTTTCCTGTTCAATTGACACATTCTCTCTTTAAAATCAGCAATGAAGAGTTCTATATAACGGCTACTATACGGGATGCTACCATCACCAAGCAATACGAAATTATGAAGGAAAGAATGGAGCATATATCCCGTCATGACCTGAAGAATAAACTCATTGTTATCAGCCTGACCGCAAATCGGCTCAACAAGCTCCTGAAAAAGTATCAAGTGCCGAAGAGTTTGAATTACCTCGAAATTATGAAATCCGAATCGGAAGAAGTGTTGGCCTTGATAGAGTCTTCTCGTGAACTCATGTTACTTGAATCCGGGCAATACCAGCGGAACGATGTGACCGTGGATATGGTGAAGTTAATGGTGACCATACAAGATCGGATGCAGCCATTAGCTACATCAAAAGATGTCACAATAAAATTTGAAAACCAGACGCTAAAGCACACCGTAAACATCATGGCTGAAGAGGCATTGGTAATACGATCCTTAGAAAATTTAGTAAAGAATGCAATTGAGGCAGAGAATCCATCCGGCGAGATTCGAATGGTACTGTCACAAGACAAGACAGGATTTGCCGTTTTGGAAATCCGTAACGGTGGTAATCCAATCCCGGACGCAATACAAAAGAATCTTTTTCAGCCCTATGTTACTCATGGCAAAAAGTCTGGGAGCGGACTGGGACTCTATATTACCAAACTCATCATAGAAAAAATTCATGGCTGGCAACTTACCTTTGAATCAAATAGTGAGAAAGGCACTGTTTTCAGAATAGTGGTCAAAACATTGTATTAGACAAAGCTGTTGGCCACACCTGTTACATACAGAGATTAAGATAGGTGACCCGGCAACGAGAAAATGCCTGATGGATATTCAAACAAAAAGAGTGTACAGCCCGGTCAACAAAAAAGATGGGATTCGCATTCTTGTTGACCGAATATGGCCGCGTGGAATGACCAAGGAGCAAGTGCATGCCGACCTGTGGCTGAAAGAAGCAGCACCAAGCACAGCGTTGCGGAAGTGGTTTAGCCACGATCAAGGAAAATGGGACATTTTCAAAAGCCGTTACACAGCAGAGCTTGATGGCAAACCGGAAATCGTGGCTATACTCCTTAAAAAAGGAGATCAAGGACGACTGACACTTTTATATTCAGCTCGTGATGCCGAATGTAATCAAGCTGTTGTGCTGAAAGAATACCTGCTTTCAGCATCAAAACAACGCAGCACAAAGGACACGAAACAGCCATTTTAGGTCAGGCAGCACCATGCTCCTTAAAAAGGGACATGCCACTCTGTAACCATTGATAGCATCAATTTATTTTATTCTTTGCATTGTCGCCTCCCCACTGAAAACGGACTATAAAGAACTTGCTGGAACGATTTGGCGCTAGCTCCTGTTGCAAGAACAAAAGTAATAAGAGCAAGTTGACCTTATTTTACCATTATGTTATGCATCCCTCCTAATCCGTTGCTTTTCCCCCGGAGAAATATGAAATAAGCCTCACGTATGTATTTTGGCTATATGTCGAGGTTATTAAAAGTGCTTTCCGCATTCTCTTTTTTAAGGACAAACTTGCTGGAGTAAGGCGCTGAGGAGATCCATGAAGAAGATATTTTTTCTAATATGTTGCGGGATTATCTTGGGTCTCGTCCTGTCATTGGCGACTGCCCAAATGATCGAACGAACATCCGGGCGCGAATTTTGTTCCTCGTGTCATTCTATGAAGGGTGTCGCTCGCTCAAATGCAGAAGATATCCACGGTGGAGTGAATAAGCTGGGATTCATTGCCAAATGTGCTGATTGCCATCTTCCGCATGACAATGTTTTTCACTATGTGACGGCAAAGGCTTATACCGGAGCAAAAGATGTTTTAGGTGAACTTTTCTGGGCTGATTCGTTCGATTGGTTTGAAAATCTTAAACACAGAGAAAAATTTACCTATACCTCTGGTTGCGTCAAATGCCATGATCTCAGTATCATCCGCTACGAGATTCCAAAAGCTTTTCTCGCACATCAGGATTTTCTGTCAGGAAAAGTACCCTCCTGTGTGAAGTGCCATGAGAATGTAGGCCACAAGAATATTAAAGATTTTCTGGTTAAACAAATCTAGGGAGAGGAAGAATGAAACGATTACTGCTGCTGATGGTGGCCCTTACTGTCGGGTCCATTTCATCTGCCTTTGCATTGGACAGTACGATTAAAACCTTAAAGGTTGAGCGCGGATTAACGCCTGAGGCGAAGAAATGCATCGAGTGCCATGCGCAAAAACAGCCAGGCATTGTTGCCGATTGGACAAACAGTCGACATGGACATGTCAATGTTTCCTGCATCGATTGTCATGGTGTTGAGAAAGGTTATGAAATGGCATCCCAGAACTGCCCCGGGGTCAAGGGAACAGAGACCTACATATCTGTTGTCGTTACCCCAAAGACTTGTGGCAGATGCCATTCGGCTGAGGTCGACCAATTCAGTAAAAGTGGTCATGCCCGTGCCAGTATCCAATTTCATTCTTCCGATGGGAAAAACTTCAAGGCTATGACGGCGCTGATTACAAAGCATGAAGGCCAGGGTATTGAAAAATTCAAAAATGCCGCTGATATGGCTGGTTGCATGCAATGTCATGGCTCGGATGTCAAGGTTGATAAAGACGGCAGGCCACTTAAGGAAACCTGGCCGGCAGCCGGCATAGGCACAACATATCCAGACGGCTCGGTTGGTAACTGTGTCGTCTGCCATACAAGGCACCGTTTCAATATCGCTGAAGCCAGAAAGCCAGCCGCATGCGCATCCTGTCATCTTGGTCCAGATCATCCGGATATAGAAATTTTTAATAATAGCAAGCATGGGCACATTTACAATGCAGAGGCGAGTACATGGAATTTTTCCAGTGCTCCTGACGCCTGGGAACCTGGTGACTTCCGAGCCCCAACCTGCGCTGTCTGCCATATGAGCGGAATCGGGGCCTTACAGACAACACATAATATCTCGGAGCGGCTCAAGTGGAATCTCTGGGCACCTGAATCCGTAGTTCGGAACTCGCCTGACCCATTGAGCCCATTGACCGGTGAAGGGATTGCCGGCAGAGAGAAAATGAAGACCGTATGCAGCAATTGCCACAGTCCGCTACATACGGCTAATTTCTTTGAGACAGTTGATCTGAATATTGAGTTGTACAACGAAGGCTACTGGAAACCGGCTCTGGCCCTGCAAAAAGAACTTGCCGATAAAAAACTGCTAAAAGAGAATCCATGGGATGATGAATTCCAGAAGGTCATCTACCACCTGTGGCATCACGAGGGTAGACGAATGCGTCAAGGTGCAGCAATGGGTGGTCCTGACTATGCCCATTGGCATGGCGTGTTTGAGCTTCAGCAGGATCTCTATAAATTGAAGAGTATTGCTGAAAAACGTCTAAAAACTGGCAAGATAGAGGATTAAGTGTGAGAAGCTGAGGGTTCTTCAAAAGGGAGAAGGATAGATTTTACCACATTTTCTTGTGATATAATCTATCCTCAACCTTGACATATTCCAAACGTTACAAAGACGTTCGAGAGCTGTTATCACCCATTTTTCCGGCCAGAATCAAAATCAGGCAGAATAAATGCGGTGAATGTAGCGAAATAAATTCTCTAAGTATAGCTCACTGTAATTTTGCTATATTTACCGAAACGTTTGATTCCCCTCCCCCCATGGCCTGATAAAATGCCGCGCTATCGATAAGGCGCCGTGCCTGGGCCTCGATCAGGTTGATTCGTGTCTGTTGAGCCTGCTGCTCGGCGATGAGGAGCTGGACATAACCGGCTGCACCAAGGGTATATCGATGTTGCATCGATTCCAGTGAGCCTTGCGCCGCAGTATCGGCTGCGGACAGGGCAGACAACCTCTGTGCGTCGTTGTCCAGTGCACAGAGGACATCGGCCACATTCCGCAGGGACTCGAGAACGACATACCGGTAATTTGCCGCCGCCGCATCGAATGCTGCCAGTGCTGCGCGTTTTTCCGCCGGTAACCCGGGATGAAACAGGGGCTGTGTCAGTTGCCCCACCAGACTCCAGATTGCCGAACCGCTTCCGAACAAGGCTCCGGTGGTCAAGGCCTGGGTACCAATACTAGCACTGAGGTTGAGTTGTGGATACAGCCTGGCGATTGCCATACCGTACTCCGCATTCGCTGCATGCAGCAATGCTTCGGCAGCCTGAATATCCGGGCGGGTCCGTACCAGGTCCGAGGGCACGGTAAGCGGCAGATAAACGGGAAGTGTCAACTCATCCAGGGAGATGAACGGCAGACTTCCGGATCCTGGCATCTGGCCGGCAAGGACGGCCAACAGATGTTCGCTCTGCTGGAGTTGATTGCGCAAGAGTGGAATGTCAGCGCGGGTCTGTTCCGCTTGCGTCTGCAGGGAAAGCACTTCATCATTAAAAGCCTGACCGAGACGCACCCGCTCCCTGGTCAGATCCAGCTGCTTTTCCTGAGAATCAAGAATGGCTTCCGTCGTCTGAATTTGCACAGCCAGACTGGCCCGGGATATAGCAGCGGTGACGATATTAGCCGCAAGTGTCAGACGTGCGCCTTCCAACTTGAATCGTTGATAGTCGACATGAGCTGCCAATGCTTCTAGCTCGCGACGGGTTCCGCCCGCGAGATCAAAGGTGTAATGCACGCTCACGCCGGCGTTGTACAAGCTGAATTCCCGGGCATCCCCGGTCTGCCCCGATGCGCTGGGGCTAAACCGCTGACGCTGACTGCCGAGACTGGCATCAACCTGGGGATAGAGGCTTGATCCATTCCGTGCGGCATACACCTCCTGTGCCTGATGAAGAGTGGCCTGAGCTGAAGTCAGTGTGGGATTGGCCCGCAGTGCTTGATCAATCAGGGCATCCAGCCTTGATGATCCAAATTCGTGCCACCAGTGCGGGTCGACCAAAGCACCTGAGACAAAACGCTGTGATTCTCCGATAGCAATGGGGGGAGCAGCGGTATGCATGGGCATTGGGTTTGCAGTGTAGACTGCGACATCGGGTCCGGCCGGTCGATTGAAATCGGGGCCGACAGTGCAGCCTGCCAACAGACCGGCCATAAAAGCTGAGGCAACAAATGTACGTATCTTATCGTATTTCATCGGTTTTCTCCGTTTCAATCGATCAATTTTCATTGAATGGCTCGGCCTTCACCCGCTTCTTCGTAGGTCACTCCATCCCGGATGTGGTAGATGCGCTTGAAGGTCGGGATTATTTTTTCGTCGTGAGTGACAACGATGATCGCCGTTTCAAATTTTTGCGCCATAGTGTTCAGAATCCGAATCACCGCGAGTGCCCTTTCACTGTCGAGCGGAGCGGTGGGTTCATCGGCCAGGATTACCGGCGGACGATTGACCAGCCCTCGGGCAATGGCCACCCGCTGCTGTTCTCCTCCGGATAGTTGTGACGGCATGGCCATGGCGCGATGTTCCACATCAAGCGATTTCAAAAGCTCGATGGCCCGGCTGCGTGCCTCGTTGTTTGGTCTTCCCGCCAGCATCGGCAGCAATGCGACATTGTCGGTGACATCAAGGAAGGGGATGAGGTAGGGCGCCTGGAAGATAAAACCGATCCTGTCGCGGCGCAGAGCACGCAGGTCATCGACCTTCCAGCCATCATCGTAAATCATATCATCGCCCAGAATCATTCGCCCGGCTGTCGGCTCGATTACCGCGCCCAAACATTTGAGTAATGTGGTCTTGCCGGAGCCTGAAGGTCCGACCAGTCCCACCACTTCACCAGGAGCTACCTGCATGTCCACGCCCATCAAGGCATCGACGGCGGTATCTCCACTGCCATAACGTTTTGTTAGACCCTCTATGCGGATACCCTTTCCAGTCATCTCACCCTCCAATGGCCTCGGCCGGGTCGACCTTCATCGCGGCGCGAATGGCGACAATGCTTGATATCATACAGATCACAACCACCACACCGAAGCCGACAGCAGAGTCCAATGGTTCCAAGAGCACATATTTTGGAAAGATCGGCGCCATTACCAGAGTTGCCGTTATTTTGCCCACGACAAAGCCGATCACGCCCAGGGCGATGGCCTGTTGCATGATCAAACCGACGATGGTGCGATTCTTCGTACCAATCAGTTTAAGGACTGCAATCTCACGGATTTTTCCCATTGTCAGGGTGTAGATAATGAAGGCGACAATGGCCGCGCTGACGATTGACAGGATTACCAGGAACATGCCGATCTGTTTGGCCGAGGTGGCGATCAGCTTGCCGATAATAATCTTTTCCATCTGAATTCGGGTGTAGACCGTCAGACGCTTCCAGCGGCGAATCGAATCCGCCACCTCATCAGCGTCATCGCCTGTTTTTGTCTGCACCAGGACGGCATTGACGTAGAGATTGCTGCTTTGCGAAGCGATGACGGACTCCAAAAGTCCTGGTACCCGCGGCCGATTGAAGGCGGGATTTGCTGCGGTACGGTGACGCTGCTGCCGGATGGCATCGTTGTCTTTGAGAAACTGGGCTTCCTGAGCATCCTTGAGTGGAATGAATACCATGGGATCGCCGCCGGAAGACACCATTCGCCGGGTCAGCCCAACAATAGTATAATGATTGCGGCGGATCTGGATATGATCGCCGAGCTTGAAACCGGTGGCTAGGTCGGCTACTGCCTCGTAATGACCACGGGTGATCTGCCGGCCAGAGACCAGATACGGAGGCCATCCGGGGGTTCCTGGTTCGCCGGAGGCAATGCCTGTAACCATCGCCCGAACGTCACGTTCTCCCTGGCGTACCTGCATGGTAAAGTAGGTGACGTTGGCTACCCTGGCGACTCCTGGCATGCTGAGAATCCCACGCCAGACATCATCAAAGATACTCGATGATTCGGCATAAGGACCGACGGTGTTCTGCTGCACCACCCAGAGGTCGGCACCGCTGTTATCCAACAATGCTTTGCCGTCGTCCACCAGGCCACGATAGATGCCGGCCATGGACAGCGTCACCCCGATGAGCAGACCAAGCCCCATACCGGTAAAAACGAACTTACCGAGAGAATGCATAATGTCGCGGCCTGCTAAACTGATCATGATTTTGCTCCTTGCAGATGATCGACCACGTGAATACGGCTGTGTGCGTTTAATATTCTTGCGCTATAGACCACTATCCGATCATCAACCTTCAGACCATCTCGGACCTGGACATTGCCATCCAGATCGGCAACACCCAGGCTGACCGGCGTAAAGCGGAGATCGCCATTCACGACCTGCCATACCCCCACTTGGTCATGAATGCGCTGGATTGCCGCATTGGGGATGACCGGCCCTGCCGGAAGAGCCGGTAAGGCAAGCGTTACCTCGGCCAGTTCGCCAATAGAGGGTAACGGATCGGGAAGCTTTCCAAAGACGACCTTGGCAAGGGATTCCTCGGTTACCGCATCGGCCATCGGCTCCACCCGCAGGACTCTACCCGCCTGTGAATCGACTGCCTGCGAGCGCAAGACGATTTTGGCAGACAAGTTGGCGGCAAGCCCGTGGGCATGAATCTGATCGAAGCGCGTATTGACCCACAGACTCATCGGATCAATCAGCTCGACCACTGCCTGGCCTGCCACAATCGTGGTACCGGGGTCTGCATTACGCGCTGCGATCAGACCGTCAGCCGGGGCAATAAGGAAGAGGCGTTTGCGTTGTTCTTTCAAGGCCGCGAGTTCTGCCCGAGCACGGGAGGATTCCTCGCGCGCTGCGTTCAGGTTTGCCTCTGCCACCTGCAGCTCATGCTTTTTGGTGAGGAGAATCTCTTCGCTCGTCGAGCGCGCTTTCAGTAATTCCTGGTAACGCCTGGCCTGCGCCTGGGCGAAGGCCTGACTCGTCTGGGCTTCATTCAACTGGGCCTCAGTGCGCTTCAGTGCGGCTTCCTGGCCCTGGATTCGTTCATCGAGATCAACGGGGTCCATTTCACCTAAAACCTGTCCGGACTTGACGAGATCACCTACCTCTACATCCAGTCTTTTGATCCTGCCCGCGTAGGTGGGACCTATCTTGTACGTATATCTCGCCTCGACGGTTCCGATACCGAAAAGAGCGGGCGTGATGGACTGGTTCGTCACCTTGGTTACGGTGACTGAGACAGGGGCCAGCGGTCCTGAACGTAGGGACACGTACATGAAGAGCGCGATCAGGGGGACAAGTACCACAAGCATCACCAGGGTTCGTTTTCGTACGACTAGGTTTTTCATGGTGTCCTCCTGATACCACGATGGTAGAGAGTAAAGACCCTCGGTGCGTCCTGTCGGATGCGGCGCACGTCACCGGCCAGGAGCAATTGCATAACCAGCCCCTGGATGGTACCGATGAACAGGATGGCAGCCGCCTCCGTATCGAGGTTCTCGTCCAGTTCCCCGTTGATCTTTCCTGCTTCTATCAATCGATGCAGTCGCTCTCTATAGTTTTTTAAAAGTGACTGTACCACATCCTTTGATGCCGTTTTTCCTGCCTGTTGCAGTTCACCGAACAGAAGCCGGGGCACGCCTGGATGTTCGGCCACAAATTCAACATGGGCCATGAACATCGCTCTTAATCCGTCAAACGATGATTTCTCCCCCTGCAGAGACTTATCCAGCCTGGCCAGCAGATGCTCAGCCGTCCAGGTCATCACTGCCTGCAGGACTGCTGCCTTGTTGGGAAAGTGTCGAAACAAGGCGCCTTGGGTCAGTCCCATGCGGCTGGCAATCGCGGCTGTCGTGATGCCATGCGGATTCTGTTCCGCGGCCAGCCCGATCACAGCCTCGACAATGACCGCTCTGCGCTCGTCGGCAGGAAGATGTTTTTCATTGTTCTTCATATACCCTCCGATTATGATAGTAATTAATTACTATCTTTATTTTATGATCATATTTTGCTTTGTCAAGTATGTGTATGGAATTCGACAACGAGTTGTCTTGTTTTAAGTAGTTATGTCATAACAATATGTTGATTTCAGGTAGATCCTATGCACCTCTATTTGGATCTTTCATTCATCATGATTTTTTTCATGGACAAGGTTCTTTGGACTGACCTCAGACAAGTAGAGAACATTCAAAATTTTGAATCTTTGCTCCCTGATTGCAGTCTTGAATTAGTTGCTTCAATTGCTTATCATTATCATTTGTATAATTTTGCAGTACGCCCACTCCTATAAATCATTATTCTATAAAACCAAGGAGAATACCCATGTCAATGTTCTGTCACCAGTGCCAGGAAACCGCTAAAAATACCGGCTGCACCATTCAGGGTGTCTGCGGCAAAAAGGAAGAAGTCGCCAACCTACAGGATCTTTTTATCTGGACGCTCAAGGGCATCTCTTTTTGGGGTGTCAAGGGGAAGGAATTTGATATCTATGATGAAGAAATCGGCTTTTTCATCGACAAGGGACTTTTTTCCACCATAACAAACGCCAACTTTGACCGGAACGATTTCATAAGCTTCATCAAACAAAGCATTGTCCTTCGGCAACGGTTAAAGGATCAGGTACTGGGGGCCTATCAAAAGGCTTATGGCAAAGGAATCACCGATAGTATTCCTGAATGTGCGACATGGACGTATACGGATGAAGCGGAGATTCTTGCCAAGGCGGCCAGTGGTGCCGGTGGCTGGCTGGAGATCCTCGACGAAGATGAACGTTCACTCAAGGCCACTATCCTGTATGGCCTGAAAGGCATGTCCGCCTATGCCGAACATGCCTATCAATTACATAAGCACAGCCGAAAAATTTTTGAGTTTCTGATGGAAGGACTGAACACCCTGGTCGATCCTTCGCTTACCCAGGATGACCTTCTGGCCATGGTCCTGAAGACCGGGCAAATGGGCGTCGAGACCATGGCCTTGCTCGACAGCGCCAATGCCGACGGCTATGGCATCCCGAAGATCACCACCGTTAATCTCGGAGTAGGCAAAAATCCGGGTATCCTCGTTACCGGCCACGATCTGGTTGACCTGCATGACCTCCTGGAGCAAACCAAAAACCAGGGGATTGATATCTACACACACAGCGAGATGCTGCCTGCCAATTATTATCCCAAGCTGAAACAATATAAACACCTGCTCGGCAACTACGGTAACGCTTGGTGGATGCAGAAAACGGAGATTGAATCCTTTCACGGCCCGATTCTCTTTACCTCAAACTGTATTGTCCCTCCCAAGCAGGAACACATGGACAAGATCTTCACCACCGGTGCCGTCGGTTTCGAGGGCTGCGTTCATATCCCCGACCGTAAGGATGGAAAGCCAAAGGACTTCTCACAGATCATCGAAAAAGCCAAGACATGTAAACCTCCCGAGGAGATCGAACAAGGGTCGATTGTCGGCGGATTTGGCCACAGTCAGGTGCTTGAGCTGAAAGACAAGATTATTGACGCGGTAAAATCGGGAGCAATCAAGCGTTTTGTCGTCATGGCTGGATGTGACGGCCGCCATAAATCCCGGGACTACTATACGAAGGTAGCGGAGTTGCTACCGAAAGATGCGGTCATCCTCACAGCTGGGTGTGCCAAATATAAGTATCTTAAACTTCAGCTCGGTGATATCGGCGGTATCCCCCGAATCCTCGATGCCGGTCAATGCAACGATTCCTATTCCCTGGCCGTAATCGCCATGGAACTGCAAAAGGCCTTCGGACTCAAGGATATCAACGACCTTCCGCTTTCTTTCGACATTGCATGGTATGAGCAGAAAGCGGTCCTGGTCCTGCTGGCCTTGCTATCCCTGGGAGTAAAAGGAATCCGCCTGGGGCCGACCTTGCCCGGCTTCCTGTCACCGAATGTTGCAAAAACCATGATCGAAAAATTTGATATCAAGGCAATCACAACTCCTGAGGAAGATGTTGCGGCAATGATGGCCGGGCACTGAGAAGGATATTGGCAGAAAAGAAAAAATAGCCACAAACAGAGATGCTTCGAGAAAATTGGCAAGAACCGTCCAGATGATTCAGAATGATGGGCGGTTCTTGCCAGCCATGATCTATGCTAAGACAGGCTTATGATCACGCTTCAAAAAGGATAATACCGCAGCCAGTACAATGGGGAAGACCCCGCAGAGGAGAAAGACAAGATCGCCCACAATACGGATCCACTCCACGGTATGGAAAGTGCCCGACATGATGAAAGAGAAGCTCCGGGCATGCCAGTAACCATTGGTAAGTACATCCCAAAGCTGGAGAACACCGGCAGGGAACAGATCAAGTACAACCATCAATGCAAGACCGATGTTCAGTCCCCAGTAACCAAACTTTACGAATTTCTCGGTCCTGGCCCAAACATCGTCGCTCTGCATAGATCGCAGGCAGAACACCAGCACGCCGAGAGCCAGCATACCGAATACTCCGAACATGGCTGCATGGCCATGATTTGCCGTGAGAGTCGTTCCCATCTCGAAATATGACACTATGGGGGTATTGATGAGGAACCCGAAAATCCCGGCTCCCACGAAATTCCAAACACCTACAGCGATAAAGAAGTAGATGGCCCATTTCTGCTTCGAGGCCATATCCGCACCGTCAGCCAGTTGATTCCTCTTGCGAAGTTGAATGAATCCTGAAGCATCCAGGGTGAGAAGAGTAAGAGGCACGACCTCAAGAGCAGAAAAACACGAAGCGAGTCCCATGTTTAAAACACCCTGGCCGGTGAAATACCAGTGGTGCCCTGTGCCAACAATTCCGCCAATGAGAAAGAGAATAGCGTCCAGATAGACAAGTCGGGTAGCTGAGCGGGCACTCACGATACCCATATAACGGAACATAATGGCCACAAGTACCGTGGCGAAAAGTTCAAAGAAACCTTCGACCCAGAGGTGGATGATCCAGAAACGCCAGTTATCAATGACAGCAAAGTTACTGTGTGGTCCATAAAAAAGGGCGGGAACGTAAAATAGAGGGATGGCTACTGCTGCATAGAGAAAAAGCGCGGACAGGTCCGATTTGCCTTCCTTGGCGATAGCCGGGCGGAGCGCTCTGAACATGAGAAAGAGCCAAAAGATCAGCGCAGCTGCAAGAAGAATCTGCCAGAAACGTCCCAGATCAAGATACTCAGAACCCTGGCTGCCCAGCCAGAACCATAAATGGCCTAGTTTGTCATTGATGCCAAGAAACTCACCTCCCAGACTTCCTAGGACCACGACCAGAAGACCGACAAAAAGCACATTAACACCAAGCTTCTGCCCCTTGGGCTCTTGCCCACCAACCCATGGGGCGAGGAACAACCCTCCCGCGACCCACGCGGTGGCAATCCAGAATATGACCAACTGCAAATGAAAGGTTCTCAGCAGATTATAGGGGAATAAATTGAGAATAAAATTCAGACCATAGAAGCCGTACGGTTCAACCCTGTAGTGGGCCAGACCACCGCCAACCAGGGTTTGCAGCAGGAACAAGAGAGCCACAATGAGAAAGTACTTGCCAGTTCCCCACTGGCTGGGAGTGAGTGTCCACGAACGAGGCGGTGACGGCAACAGTTTAAAGTCATCTTTGTCACCTTCCCATCCGAGAAAATGAAATTTACCAAAGAAGAGCAGCACCAGACCCAGCCCGCTGAGCAGCGTGACCAGGCTGAGGGCGCTCCAGATATAAGCCTCACTTGAAGGATGGTTGCCGACAAGGGGCTCGTAGGGCCAGTTATTGGTATAGGTGTAATCCTTATTGGGACGATTTGTCACGGTAGCCCAGGTCGCCCAGGCAAAGTAGGCAGTTAAGTTTTTTAACTCTTCAGGGTTATTTATGTAATTTGTGGGAAGCCCCGGCGCACTGTTCTCTTTGGTAAAAAAATCCGTCCAATAAGAAATCAGCTCCTGATAGGCCACCCTTTCACCAGGAAAAAACGTCAACCGACCGGTGGCCGCATCGTAGCGATTGGTCTTCAGCTCCGTTTTCAATTCCTGGGAGACAAATGCCTTCTGTTCCGGGGAAAGATTGTCGTAAGAGCTACCGAAATTGCTTTGTGCAATCACTCCTTGCACAATCTCTGCCTCTCTATGCAGATAGTCGGCCGTGTAATCCGGTCCCAGATATGCCCCATGTCCCCATAGGGTGCCGTGCTCCATAAGGGCATACTTTAAAAACACATCTTGTCCTGCATCGATGTTCTGTTTGGTAAATAAAACTTCACCTTTTTCATCAACAACTTTTTGGGGAACAGGGGGAGCGTTTGTGTAGGTAATCACAGTCAGGATGCTGAGTGTTGTAAACCCGAAAATCATGACAATGATAGTCGCATGCCTCCACCAGTGGGACAATGTGCTTTTCTCTGAGTTTTGTGCCATTTGAATTCCTCCTTAAGCAATCGAGGACATCAGTTAATACCTTACCAATTTCCCGTTGATAATCTTCAATAGCCTGTTCCGTGTGATAGGGTTAATTTTTACAGGTTAACCGCCAGATTGGCTGTATCTTGTCAAAAATTACGGTGGCCTGGATTGCTTTGAGGAAATGAGCGCCATGGATATCGGTAATCTTATATGCATAAGCCGTAAGTTGTGCGCTGTCCTCTTTGACATAGGAAATATGGCCATTTTACTGGAAAGATGACATATACTTGAGGATCCGATCCATGGTCTCGTTGGTCCCTGCAAATGTTTGGATGCCTTGAACAATCTCCTTCTCCGTCTGGATCGAGGTTCCTGGCTCAAGTTCATTCCGGCAATTTTGTATCAGTGGCATCGCACTTTCGAGGGTTGTTTCAAGATGAAATTGAAGCCCCAAGACCTTGTCTTTATAGAGAAAAGCCTGATTGCGGCAGGCATTGCTGAAATACAGATGGACCGCGTCGGCTGGGAGGTCGAAGGTGTCACCATGCCAATGGAAAACTGTCTGATTTTCCGGAAGAATACCCCTAAGTCTCTCGGGGATGGTGTCCGTCCTTGTTACCGGAAACCAACCGATCTCCTTCTGCGTATTGGCAATCACCCTCGTACCCAGAACATTTGCGATAAGTTGAGCCCCCAGACAAATACCAAGCACAGGCTTACCAATTTCGATAGCAGTCTGGATAAAGGACTTCTCCGAAATGAGCCACTGATACTCCTGCTCGTCATAGACGCCCATAGGACCTCCCATGACGATCAGTAATCCAAACTGATTGTATTGAGGCAGTGGATCGCCGGCAAACAACCGAGTACAAGATAGAGAATGCCCATTTCTTCCGGCCCACTTCTCAATTGATCCCAACCCCTCAAACGGCACATGCTGGAACCAGTGAATATTCATCATCTTAGCCTATTTTGCTAAAGTTCTGCTATCAATCCTCAGAGTGGCAGGATGTACTCCTTGCCTGCGTATTGGATATTCTCTGCTGTCGGTGTCATAGGGGAGACAGCATGAACTCCACCGCATTCAGGGCACAATCCCAGGTATGTTTCCAGATGAAAAGCCGCACTACATTCCTGGCACACTGTGGCCAATGGTCCCTGCATTATCTTCTGGTCCCTGACAGCACCACCATGGGCATGAAAGACAAAATCTACCAATTCCCTACCTTTGGAAAAAGGTCCACCCTCGCCACTGTTGCAGCCGCATCCACATCCAGACATATCAGCCATCTCTTTTTTTTGACTTGAATTTCAATTCAGTAAGGTATCTGTACCCTCGGCTACTTCATTTTGCGCCAACCTTCGCTGGTAAGACGTTTTTCCCGTGAGATACCCCATTCTTTCATGGCCTTTACGTAGGCCAGCAGGTCGGTTTTAGCCAGAATTTGAATTTCTTCCCGCTCCATATTACGTCTTTCTGTGTCATCCGGGGTAATACCCGCCCAGGTGACATAACCTCTGTCAAAGACCCAGTCCGCGGTCAGTTCATCTGCATCCATCCCGAAGGTGGACGCATAGTTCCTGATGAGATCCATATTCAATTCCAGCACCCAGTCGTTATCCCAGACCCTCTCCGGTCGGGTGTTCCCATGGCCCTTGCTGCATTCAGGGCAGAAAAGGGTGTTGACGGATTCTCTATTCAAGACCATCTTGCCAAAGAAGATCTCCGCGCTTTTCCTGCCACATTGGCATCTTAAATGATAACTTTCACACATTGTTTTCCTCCACATGTTTTGCGCCCATGTCTTCCGCCAGTTACTAGAGCCAAAGGGCGATCTGTGTCACTTTGCCTGCTGCTCTACCATCTCGATAAAAAGATGATATTTCCGGTCGTCTATTTCACCACTCCTGTCTGACTGCTCAAACCGGACAAGGAGATCTTCTTTTTGTTCCTCAGTTAACTTACTGTCCAGATAGGGGAAGAGCACTTCATCTTCTT
Source organism: Desulfopila sp. (assembly GCA_041582995.1). Lineage (GTDB taxonomy): Bacteria > Desulfobacterota > Desulfobulbia > Desulfobulbales > Desulfocapsaceae > Desulfopila. The sequence goes on from JBFHGS010000001.1 coordinate 50,063, forward strand.
TGAGGATGTGCTCTTTCAGCAGAATTGCGTAGTTAAGCATACTTAAAACCAGCGTTTCTGTGTTTTTCTCATCAAGAGCGCGTATCATTTCCTGAACAAAGGATCTTGCCCGCTCGTGATCTTTGTAAATCACCTGAAAGATATCCGCAGTGTCATCAAAGTAAGTGAACAGGATGTCTTCTTCTTTGCCATGATGCAGCCGATCGGCATAGGAACGGATGAAATCAATTCCATCCTCAACAACATGACGGTCGTTTTCAGAAGTTAAATCCAAATTTTTAGCAAAATCAGGTAGCAAAGCCAACCAGCGTTTTATGAGTTTGTGCTCATCAACAAGTATCTGCAGGGCTCTGGAGAAACATTTATTTTCTGAAGATGTCTTTTGAAGGGTCGTGGTGTTCGATTGTACTAAGATTTTTCTATCAGGATAAATTTCGGCTTCGATGCGGAGCATCAGTTCCACCTCAGCCTCTTTGTTCAACTTATGTATCTCAAGGATATCCTTAAGCTGACAGATACCCATGGTGCAGGGGCCACATCCTATGCCATATTCATCGAGTATTTTACCAATACTGGGAAATTCTCCGATGATATCTTTAATTCCTCTGGTTAGATACGCTTGCATGGTAGTCCTCCTTCATGTCGAATCAGCGCCGATTGCCGATTTTATGGCTTCATGTTAACAGAGGAAGGGGGACCCGCGCCTTGACCTAGATCAAGACCTGAAACTTTTATGCTATGATCGTTATATGACAGGCAAATAGGAGAAGCACCTTCGTTTTAATTTCAAAAGTAAAATGAATCCAAATTTAGGCCAAAAGGTTAAGCTGTGCAATGCGTTCGCCTGCAACCCGCTGATGAATCTGCACTAACCGGATAGGTAAGAAACAAATAATTATAGGCTCTCAAAACATTGTCTCCGGTATTTCCTTCCCTCCACAAGTCATCCCCAGAGAAAATAGATAATAGAAAAACAGACAATCCTTTCACTCTCTATAGTTGTGCTAATTCTACTTATGGAAATGGCCATTGAAAGTATGTAAACAGATTGCAATAACTCTCTCCCTCCTCTTTATGCTACTCCTCGCGGGCTGTGGCCTTGTTCTCAATCCTTACAATGAAGACTTCAAATGTCGGGCAAAAGATGATGCAGGGGAGTGCATCGACACCCCCACTGCTTATCAAAAAGCACGGCATCCAGAGACAAAAGCAGAGGTACCCCAAAATCCTGCAGAAACATCCAAGCAAGATTTACAGGATAATCGGTACAGGATTGTCGGCGGACTCCTAAAGGAGGGAAAAAAGCCACTCCTGCAGCCACCCAAAATCCTTCGAGTTCTCTTACTCCCCTATAAGGGAGAAGACGAAGAACTGTTCATGAGCCGCTATGTTTATCTCAAGATTGAGGACTCCCAATGGGTTCTCACTGATCTCGAGGAGCAATAGTCTATGCTTTCCGAGTTCCTGCAGAGGGTTCTCCTTGGCCCAAGGGAATATTTGAAACATAGCGATCTGGCTAAGATGACCAACCGTTCGCCGTTTTCTTCCTATCTCAATTATCTGGCATATGACCCAGAGCTGGAAATATACCTGAACCAGGATGGAAGCCTTGGCCTGTTGTGGGAGTGCTCCCCGGTGATCTATGCAGGTCCCAAAACCATAACCGCACTTGAAGGGTTGTTTCGTGCCGGTTTACCAAAAGACAGTGTTATCCAGCTTCTCTTTCATGCCGATTCCCATATCGAACCGATCCTTGTGCGCTACCAGGATAACCGAACCAGATCCGAGACCATTGTCAGTACCAATACCGATGCCGTGGTGTCATTCCTCGTTGAGGGGAAGAAAGGTCTGAAAGCCTGCTCCAATATACCTGTTCGCAATTTCAGGCTATTTGTCGCTGTCAAGATGCCTGGCGACACTCAGGAGTTCAAAGTCTCTGCAGATTTTGCAAAAAAAGAGAAAACAGCACCTCTACTTGATATCAAACGGCAAATACATGAAACCTTAAAAGCTGCACTTCTCTCCCCTCGCCATTTGCACCCGGAAGCCTTGCTGGAATGGAGTCGCAGGCTGTTCAACAGCTATCCGGAAGAGTATCCGGAACAGAACCTCCATGCCTACAATCCTATAATCCCCATACGCAAACAAATCATCAACAGCGATACGGTCATTCGGGAAAAGTCAGATCACATGCAGATAGGCAACCATTATTTTTGCTGCACAACCCCAAAGGTGATCCCTATCAATATCGACCCGCTGCAAACCAATTCGCTCTTTGGTGGAATATGGGGCGTTATATCCGATGCCGATCAGATCAAGACCGATTTTTTATACGGTTTCAATATCGTTTTCGAGGCAGGTCTGGAGATGAAGCTCCATGCCAAATGCAACCTGACGCTCAACCAGCAGGCCGTTGGTTCTCTTTCACCTACTCTTCGACGCAAACAGGAGGAGTATCTTGCCGCAACCGACGATCTCGAACGGGGAGAAAAGTTCGTCAAAATATTGCCCATTTTCTGGGTATGGAGTGATGATCTTGAACAGGCCAAGGACTCCTGCACCCGGGTAAGACGCTTGTGGGAAAATAACGGCTATGTCATGCAGCAGGACAACATTATCCTCAAGATCCTGTTTCTCTCCTCTCTGCCTTTTGGCCTCTATACCACTGGCAAAAACATTGAAAACCTGGAGCGGGACTTTATCGCCCCTGTGCCATCGATTACCCCGCTTCTGCCTGTTCAAGGTGATTTCGCCGGTTCCGGAGGTGAGCCAAAGCTGATTTTCACCGGCAGGAAAGGGCAGCTGGTGTCGCTTGATTTTTTTGATGCCCATGCCACCAACCAAAACGCCTTTTGCTGTGCTACCTCCGGCTCGGGCAAATCATTCCAGGTCAACTTCATTGCCTTCAACTACTATTCTTGCGGTGCCCTGGTGCGGATCATCGACATCGGTGGCTCGTACAAGAAAATAGCCAATATGCTTGGTGCCAAATACCTCGACTTTGGTCCCAATATAAATATTTGCCTCAACCCCTTTACCCATATACGTGAACCCGACGAAGAGTTGAAAAGTGTCGCCGCAGTCTTTGCCCAGATGGCCTACTCCAACTCTGACCGGGAAAAATGCAACGACACTGAGATGAACTTGATCCGCAATGCGGTGCGCTGGGCCTGGCAACAAAAGGGGCAAGCAGCTGACGCAGACACCGTATATGAATTTCTCATGAAGTTCCCCAATGCGCCGGGATCGGATCTGGATGAAATGGCTGACAACAGCAAACTCATCGAAGTTGCCAGAAAAATGGCCTTCAATATCCGCGAATTCACCAGCCACGGCTTCCACGGTAAGTTCTTTGTCGGACCAAGTACCTTTGACATCCGCCAAGATGAATTTGTGGTCCTCGAGTTGGAGAACCTGAAAGTTCAGCCGGATCTGTACCGGGTAGTGACACTCCTTATCATCAATGGCGTTACCCAGGATCTTTATCTTTCCGACCGCTCCCGGCCACGACTTATCATCTTTGACGAGGCCTGGCAGTTTCTCGACAAGGGTGCCATGATCGCCCCGGTCATAAACGAAGGTTACCGCCGGGCACGGAAATACAACGGCAGTTTCATGGTCATCACCCAATCCCTGCTCGACCTGGAAAACTTCGGAGAAGTCGGCAATGTCATCAACTCCAATTCGGCCTTTAAAATCTACCTGGAATCGTCTGACTTTGACCAGGCGCAGAAGAAAGGGTTGATCGATTATGACAACTTCACCCTCAAGCTGCTGAAAAGCGTCAAATCCAATCCGCCGAAATACTCCGAACTCTTTTTTGATACCCCCTTTGGAGTGGGTGTGGCCCGGCTGGTGGTCAACGATTACGCCTATTTCATCTACACTTCTAAGGCCAGCGAAATAGCAAAAATCGAGCAGATGGTTGCTCATGGCAAAACCTACCATGAAGCAATCCAGGAAATGGTTAATTGGAGGCGGCAAGGTGAATTGTAAACTCTCTATTCTCTTCTCTACCATTTACGTTGTTTTTGGTGCTTGGCCGGCCTTTGGGGAGGCCAAGCACCTCGGTGTTGCCGGCAAGTTGTATCAGGTAGTCGAGCCGGATATTGCAACAGAGCTGGAACAACAGGCCGTCGCAAAGAATAATGTTGAGGAGGATGAGTTCCTCAATCGGGTAAGAACATATCAGCCTGAGGATCTTCATCCACTTCCACGGGCAACAGAGGATAGAACCTTTCTGGTTGATATTACCGACACCCTTGACCAGGACTTGGTCGACGGAAACGGCAAGGTCATCTACCCCAGGGGGTTTACCTTCAATCCCCTTGATTATGTCTCATTCCCTGGAGGGTTGCTGGTTATTGACGGCGATGATCCCTCCCAGATCAAATGGTTTAGGCAAACTCCTTATGCCACTAATCACAAGGTTCGGCTGCTGCTCGCTGGTGGCTATGCTTTCCAGCTCACTGAACAGCTCAAACGTTCGGTGTTTTACCTGGTCGACGAAATTGCAGAGCGGTTGCAACTTGCAGCGGCACCATCCCTGGTCATACAAAAAGACAACATGCTGCAGGTAAGGGAATTTTTTGTACCTCAAGAAAGAAATACTGAGGAAAACGATGCGACCAGATAGAACCATTGTCCTCATATTTCTGTTGTTCTCCTTCCCATTCTCTGCATGGGCCGCGAAGTCCGGTGATTCTTTTAATGTATTCTCAGACGTCCATTGGGATGAAATCGAGCTGAGATTCGAGGGTATTTGTATCTGCCCTCGACCACCGCCCATTTACTATGAAGAAGGGGAAATATGGGAATACTGGGAGCCTTTCCTGGTGGAAGGTACCGTTTCGATGGCCAACTACTCCGCCTATCAGGGCAAACAAACAGGATCATCACTCATAGATGAGCTTGGCGGCAAGAACAAGAGCTCGGATTCAGTGGATATCGCTAATGAATCGACCTTTGCCCAGGGGCATGCCTACCTCTTCCCCATGATGTACGGCTTTTGCAAACATAAGGACTACGGTATGTGGTGGAGCGAGTATGACTCCATGTGGCAGAATGACGAACTATCCGCCGTCATCAATCCTGAAGCGGCCCTCTACGCCAACAAGGCTATGCAAATGGCCTGCATGGCCGATGCCGCTGCAGTCAACCTTGGTTACCCTCTCGACTTTATGCCCTGGTGTATCGGCAGCAGTGGATCCGCCTACCCGATGACCGGCCATGTGGACAATGACAATATCGTCCAAGCCAATAACGCGGTCGCCTCACGACTGCTCTATAAACTCAACAGGCTTTTCATGATCTGTGATCCCGCGGATAACCTCTGTGGATGCAATTATACGCCTGTCTGGATCAAGAGCCATTACAAGATGCACGTCGTCAGACCAGACGACCGATCTCCAGCCTATCCCGTGGGCAAGGCAGCCAAATTTTACGACTCCGGCCTGAATGTACCTTACCAGGGAGCGAAAGGTTCAAACGATGAATTTCTATGGATGGTCTACAGGAAACAACGATGCTGCACCTGTTGCGACAACTGATCTTTGCATGTTTCATCCTTTGCTCATTTCCCTGGCCAAGCCATGCCCGGGATTTGACCGAAAGCGATGTGTCTCTGATCATGAAAAAGGCCAGAGAGGATGCAGAAAAAATAGCCCTGCCGGTCAACAAATATAGTGAGGAAGGGTTGAAGGCAGCAGAGGAAACATCACAGCTCTTCCACTCTCCTGAATTTCAGGAACGTGTCCAATGTGAGCAGCAGCGGTTGGAAAAAGAGGTCTTTGGTCAATATACAGCTCCATGGAAAAGAAAGAGCCAACAGACGGCAGCGGAACAGGCGGGTCCGCAGGGGAGTCTCGCAGCCGGAGAAAAGGTTCTTCTCTTTATCTCAAGCTCGGTACCGGATGAAACCGTTCATGCCTATATCGCAGGTTTGGATAAAGCCGCTGAACCCAATGTTTTGCTGGTAATGCGTGGGATGGTCGGAGGAATGTCTCATGCAAGGGCCAATAAGGGTCAATCGTATTTCAGCAGGATTTTGAAAAAAGAGCTGGAGTGCCCTCAAACGGAAACACCGTGTGAGCGTTATGAAGTACCGATCCACCTGCAACCATCACTGTTCACCAGATACGGCATCACCAGAGTACCGGCTGTTGTCTATGAATATGAAGGCAACGCCTTTTTTATCCAGGGAGATGCCGGACTTGATTTTCTCCTGGAAAGAATCAACCGGGAAGCGAAAAGCACCGGTATAACAAAGCTGATCAAGAAAATACGGGGCGCACTTTGAACGAGGAGAACACCACACAACCTGAAAAACCGGCAAGCACCGGCCCTGGTTACCTCGAGGTGATCATTCTTGCCCTGATACTTTCTGCAGCTACGGTGATGGGCTATGACAGAATGTTTGCTCAAAAGATCAGGGTTCTTGATTTAAAAGGATACCTGCGCACCCAAAAAGCACTCCTTGCAGCCGGCGAAATTACCGAACAGCAGTGGACAATGAAGCTGGATGCCGTTGAACAGATTTTAAACAGTGAGGCCGCGAGCCACCCTAATCAGGTCATCGTTTTGAAAGATGTGGTGCTGAGGAATGGAGACGAGATCAGTATCAAGTAATTGCTCCCAACAGTTTGAGACAAAAAATCTCAGGCTCAACAACCGGGAAAAGACGCTGGTTATTGTCGTTCTGGCGGCGCTTCTGGTAGGTGCCTGGCTGCCGGAGCGGATCATTGTTTCCACCAGTCCATCGCTGAAGCATCGGATATTTTTCCTCACCAGGGCGAATAGCGAGTTCAAACTTGGCGATTACCTGGTGTTCAGACATAAGGATTCAGGTTTTGTCCAGAAAGGGCTGGATCCGGCAAATGACCGTATGATCAAAAAGGTCGGTTGCCGTCCAGGGAATATTCTCTTCACCGATGTTGAGAGGAACTACTTTTGCGGTCAAAAACTGTTGGGAGTAGCGCTGCAGACAGACAGTAAGGGTCGTTCCCTGCCGCTGTTTCAGTTCTCCGGCCCGGTGCCTGAGAACAGCTATTTCATGGTGGGAACAAATCCACGCAGTTTTGATTCCAAATATTTCGGTTTTGTCCATGCTGACGACATTCTCTATAAAGCCTTGCCGATTTGGTGATCTATTCCTGCTCTGGTCGGTGTGTTTGTTGATCGTTGCCGGTAATGCAACAGCTGCGGGCCTCGATACGATGCCCGAACAGCAAAACAGATTTTACCACGACACCAAACACGGCTGGTTCTGGTACGAAAATCCGCCAACGGAACACGAGGAAACGAAAAGGCCATCGGAGTTATCCGTAAACGAGCCAGAGACTGCTCCAAATCTGGACTCATATTCCATCGAAGAGCTGTGGAACATGTACCCGGACGATTTCCAGGAACTCCTCAATGTCCTGCAGAAAAAAGCGGTGCAAACCCCATCCGAGCAACACATCCTGGAATATTTAACCATGCAGGATATAGCCCGGCGCAAGGCCCTGGCCTACACCAATGCCACCATGTACGTCACCCAGAAATATGGCGAGCTGTTCAATGTCAACCATGTGTATCCGACTACAGGACCTGGCGTCACCGCCAGAGTCAGCATGCAGCAGGATGAAATATCCCAGACAATCAATCGCGCCGGCAATGATCATGCCCTGCTGTTTTTCGTCAGCCCCGGCTGCGGCTTTTGTGAAAAGCAGGGGGGAATACTCAACTATTTTGTCGACAAATACGGCTGGCAGATCAAAACCGTGGATATCAGCAGGAATACCAATAGCACTGATCGATTCAACATCACCATTACCCCAACCCTGCTCCTTATCAAAAAGGGACAGGATAACTACATGACCGTAGCGAGTGGCGTCATAGCAATGTCAGAGTTGGAAAGAAAACTCTACCGGGCCATCCGTCTGCTGCAGGGGAACACCCGGGAAGACAACTTCCTGATGTACGACTTTCAAAAAGGCTCAGCGTTCGATCCGACATCAATCTTGAATAAGGGAAAACAGCCATGGAAAAACGCCGAGTAGCTCTTCTCGCTGTAATTCTAACAATATCGCTCTTACTGCATCCCGTTGTTGCTTTATCCGCCTGGGTGGACGACTGGCTTGATCAAAAAACTACCACCTCCCCCAATTACCTCTCCGGACAGCAGCGAGGTTACTATTCCGGAGGCAGTTTCAACGCCCGGTGGCCAAGCAGCGTCTCTTATCCGGTCACGATCGAACCGCCCCGCATCAAAAGCGGTTGCGGTGGGATCGATGTGTTCATGGGTGGCTTCTCCTTCATGAACACTGACTACCTGGTGGATAAGCTCCAGGGGATTCTTTCCGGTGCGGCTGCAGTGGCCTTTGACCTTGGCCTGAAAACACTTTGCGAGCAATGCGCCAACACCATCAAAAACTTTGAGGCTATCTCCGACAAGCTCAACTCCATGCAGCTCGATGAATGCGCGGCGGCAAAAGAATTGGTCGGGGTGGTCATGGATGAAAACGGCTTTCACTCTAGTGAGGTGATGAAGGAAAAACTCGGCACCTCCATCAAGGAAAACAAACTTAGCCAGGGTGTATCCGAGATGTGGGATATAATTACCACCGAGGATCAAGCCAACAATAACGTTCCGCAGCTGGCGGATGTCTCAAGGGTAACCAGTGGCTGTAACAGTGAAATAACAGCGACCTTCCTCTCGGGTGGATCCCTGCTCGACAATGTCGGCAGCAAAATCAGCCTGCCTTCCGATTACACAAGTCTTATTCGCGGCCTGGTTGGCGACGTCAACCTCGAGGGTTCGGCCAACGCCTACAAGATATCCTATGAACCACCATGCTCGGAGAATAACCCGGACGATATCAAGGCATTTACAAGTGGTGAAGTGTTCGCCAAAGATTCTGGAGGTACCTGCAGCCAGATTACCGACACCAACCGCGACTTACGCCAATACGTCCAAAATATTCTGAGTTCCATTGCTGATAAAATCGAAAACAAAGGTGTCCTCAGCGGGGATGAAGAGACATTTCTGGCCGCAAGTCCCCTGTCCGCCCTTCCCATCCTCAAAACCGCCGTTGGTTCAGGTATGAAAGAGGCCGCTGTAGCGGGGCTTGCCGATATTACCGCCAATGCCTACGCCCTGCAGATGCTGTCGGATCTGTACGTGCGGGCCGAAACCATCGCCTGGAAAGCAAGAGAAATGCTCGAGAAACAGGCAGAGGCCGCCACCGGCCAACCATCGGAGAATTGTGCGGCTGTCATTTTCGCCGAACATGCCGACCAGAATATCTCTCTCATGCAGGCGCGAATCAGGCGGCTCCAAGACGCTGCCCGGGCAAGTTATGTGGCCTCGGCAAAAGAGATGTCGACCATCATGGATTACCTTGAGCACATGCAGAAAGTGGAGCAGCAGATAACCGCCGAGATTACCCGCCGCTATGGTAAAGATGTCGCGGCAAGACTGCAGATGTAGCGGGCGTATGAAGAGCATCAAACTCCCAATTATCGCACCAGCGGCTATATGCCTGTTCCTGCTTTCAGCAGGACCCGTCTTTGCCCTGGATATGGAATATTATACCTACGGCGGGTTCAACCCCATAACCCAGGCCTTCACCAAGATAGCCCTCATTTTCAGCGATTCTGGGTACCAGGGTTTACTCTTTGTCATCATGGTGCTTGGCCTTATCGCCGGGGTCAGCGCCTGGCTGGCACGTGCCGCCACCGGAGCGAAGGTCATCCCCTTGGTGTGGGCTGTTCCGGTGGTGTTCGGTGCGGTCCTCTATCTGGCTCTTTTTGTACCTAAAGGCAATATCACAGTCTATGACCCGGTATTGAACAGGTTCCAGACCATCGGGCAGGTTCCGGATGCCGTCGTATTCACCGCCGGCTTTCTCAACAAGATCGAAAGAGGGATGGTCGATATTATCGATACAGCCGCCGCTCCCGACGCCCAGTTTAACTCGACCGCTGGTGGCATTGGTTTCAAGGCTCTGGAGTCGGTCAAGGGATCGGCCCCCAAGAACAACTACGCCAGAACCAGCATGATCCGCTACGTCAAGGATTGCGTGACCTTTGAGTTATTACGTCCAGGCTCCACACTTTCACTCGATGATCTGCGCAACAACACCTCGGATTTTCTGGGCGACCTGGGTGCAGCGGTCAATCCTGCAGTCTATACCGTCTATTATGATGCCACTCACCCCGAAGGGACCAATGTCACCTGCACGGCTGCCTGGAACAGCTTGCAGCCCATTTATGCCAATCCCACCAATTACGATGAGGCCATAAAGAAGGTATGCAGCAAGGCATATTTTGATCCAGCCAATGCGGTTGAATTAAACACCTGCAAAACTCTGCTCACCAGTACCCTGAATTTTACCACCGGCACCGCCACCACCCCGGAAAAAATCATCCAACAACGCCAGATTGCCGAAATCCTCTACAACTTTTATTTTCAGGACGATTACGAGACATCCATGCTCATGGAGAGTAATCGCAAGATCACCTCTACCGGTCTCGGCATCGGCCTCACCATGAACGAGTGGATCCCAATCATCCGGGCAATCATGACCGCCATTGCCATCGGTGTTATTCCCTTTCTGGTCCTCTTTCTCTTTACCCCTGTTGTCGGCAAGGCGGTGTCGGTGATGTTCGGCTTTTTTGTATTCCTTACCACCTGGGGGATTACAGATGCTGTCATCCATGGAGCGGCCATGGATTATGCCTCCTATGCCTTTGAAGATATGCGCCAATCGAATCTGGGTGTCTATGCCATGGCTGCATTTCCGACCATCTCTATCAAGTTACTGTCAATGTTTGGCGTGATTCGCTCAGCGGGTATTATGCTGGCAAGTTTTTTCTCGATGATGCTTATTCGCTTCGGCGGCCATGCCCTGGCCATGCTTGCCGGCAACCTCAGCAGAATAGTGCAATCCGCCGGCGCACAAGCAGGGCAACTGCTCACCCCGGAAGGAACATCAGCCGCCATGAACCAGCAGGTACGTGCCGCAGGACTCCTTGCCGGTATGCCAGAGCACCGGTTTTCCAACATGGCAGCGGCGCAATCCTGGAGCACCCACCGCTCCGTTGGTGAATATACGGCTGCAATGAACGCGAAAAACTCCCTACAGGAATCTGGACAGATACCTCCGGGAACATCAGACGGTGAAATGGCTAAAATGATGGCTTCTGCAAGGGTGAGCGCGGGGACAGGCTCAGGCCCTGTCGAAGTTTCGACCGGCCCGGACGGCAGCACCACCAGAACAAAATCAGAAACTGTCAACCCAGACGGTTCCACCACAGTCACTACCACCGGCGCTGGTGGCGAAGGGGTCGCCGTTGACACCATGGCAGAGGGCCGAGCTGCCTACTCGGTCGACAGTTCAGGAACTCACCACACCACTCACGCAGCAGTCAATGGTCTAAATCCTGTCACCGTTGGTGCCATGGCCCAACAGCAACAGATTGTCGCTGCTTCAAACAGTCTTGGCAAGAGTCAGAATTGGCAACTGGCTATGGATGCAGCGAAAAGGGCCAGTCTTTCCAGCAGCGAAGCCAGTGCTTTCACGACTCGGCTCGATAATGCGACTCGTGAGAACTGGCAACGCGCCATCAACGATAAATCCAGCTTTATCAATACAATGGCGGAGGACACAAGAACCCAATTCCAAAGCAGCATTGGAGCCGGTTTTAAAAGAATCTTCAGCAGCAGTGGTCAACTGACAGTCGTTGGTCAAAACAACGAAAAGGTCAGTTTCAACATGTCCGAAGAAACAGCCAGAGCCTTTGAAAATACTGCGGCACAAGTACGTTCAGAATCTCTTCAACAAACTTTGCAGGACTCAAAAAGCCTTGACTACATGACCAAGCTCGCTAAGCAAGTCGGAGCGACGGAGGCATATTCATACCTTAATGATGCCAGAGAAATGCAAAGCTCAACTGAGTCATACGGAACAGATCTCACCACCGCCCTTATCAGAAATTACGCCACAGAGCGCTACGGAAGTGAATCACCCGAAAACATTCGACGAACTATAAGCGACTTCAATCATTACCTCACCCGACAGGGGAGCCAGGGCGTCGACAATATGCAAAGTATCGTCACAGGTTTTGTCAGTGGCAAAGGCTACGGATGGGGAAGTACAGCTGATGCGGTGACAAATACGATTGCCGGAACCAGAGAACATGTCCAGGATCAGAATTTCAAACAAAATGTGGCAATGACATCAAGTCTGGCTGGGGCAAAAACATTTGGTATCAAGGATGATAATCTGGCAACCTCACGATCAACCACCCCGCTGGACAATCCTTATGCAGGCACTGTTACTGATCCAGCACAAGATATCCGCCACAGAAACCGCGTTGAGGAATCTGGTAGCGGTGGCATTCACACAACTCCAGTAGAACTCGCGAAGGATATCACGGGATTGAACAAAGGTGCCCCTCCAAGTCCGACCAATGACTATTACCGAAACCAATCTTTTTATTATGAAGGGACCTTAGTAGAGCCGCAGAAACAAGTGGGAGGCATTGTATTGCCATCTGGGAAAGTCATCCATGGCGATGCTAGCTTCACACCACCAACCACCGACAAAGACTTTTGGAAAGGAAGCGTATTCGAGAAGAAGTAGCTAGCCGAAACTCCAGAAAAAAATTGCAGCCACAAAGCTTCAGTCTTCATCCGAATGATGGATGTTCGAAGGTAGTACAGCCCATGTTGGATCAAAATCAAGATCCTCTTTCAATACCTCATCATGGTCGATTCCATGAAACCCTTTGGGCTGAGAACTGTCCTCTTCTTTGAAAACGAATTTAAGAAGAACCAGCAGAGCTACACCTGCCAGTATGCTGAGAGTTCCAAGAGTCATGATTTCTCTCCAATCTTTGAAAAAATGGTTAGTTAATTTGCTATGTTTTTAAGCTTACCATTTCTCACCCATAAGCCAAACAGCGTAAGAATCACAATCCAGTGATCGCCAATTTACTCCATAATATCTTATGATTTTAAGACATTAACTGAACAAAAAGGTAACTAATCCTACCAGATCAATTATAAAGGAACGACCTTTGGCCGTTTTCACAGAATTTGGTGGGTTAGCCTTTTATCGTTAAATCAGTTCCGACAGGCAACAAATCAAACAGAAAGCAACAGCAAGATTTAATTTTCAGAGAATTCATACTAACTTTATAAGACCTACCTGCCCTAATATGTAATACCCTAAACTGAATTTGTGTCAAAACTGATCTTTGTCAAGTCAGATCTGATTTACTATAAATATACATTTCCCCCTGCCTCACCCGAATAACGTACAGCCTTCCCTTTTGAATCTTTCAATCATATCCTTCAATTCCTCTTCTGTCGTCTCAAAATACCCGGCCATACACGCAAGGCACATCATACGTTCAATATGTGGATGAATAAGTTTCTTGTTAAGTCCGATGTCATTCTTGGAAAGATTTTCCTTGCTACAATAAGCACAATTAATTTGTTTTCTTCTCCTCATTGGTCTACTTCGCGTAACATGTATGCGGCTACGTTCTTTCCTCCGTATTCAAGTGGATCTATCTTCTGTAACTGCTGCCTAATCACCGTGCGCATCTGCACGGCGGGGCGCAGACAGTATCGCTTGAACTCTAACCTGTCAATACAGTGTGGCTCTGTGGCATGTGGGAACAGCAGTTTAAGGTAGGCTGTGCACAACCGTAAAACCGCTTCAGTGTCACGAGTATCCGCTTCGGGAGGATAGTCCACCAGCCTTTCCACAACATGCCGATAAATTAGCGTCTCCGCCGGCTGGCGCAACAGATGCATTATCTCGGAAAAATACTCCGTGTTCAGAGCCCAACCATTGATTTTCAGGTTCTCACTCATACGAGGGATGTCACGCCCTCGGATAAAACCATGGAAGCGGTCCAACAATGCGGATTCGTGAAATACTGTCGGTAGCCTCTGAAACATGTCTTTGGTTTCGTCCATCTCTGTTTGGGGTATGTTCCCCAACAGGATGACACCTGCCCCACCAATTATACGGTTCTTGCCAACCGTAATCTCCCCACTTTCCATGAAAGCTTTAAGCGCACCTTGCATCTCGCTCGGGTCATGGAAATTGATCGACTGGATTTCATCCAATGCTACAAAGTCATTCGACGCGATCAGACCTGGACTCTTCCCATTGATGTCACCAAACATCTTCGCACGCGTTAGCGTCCCTCCACTGACTAACCAACCGTATTTCCCTACCCGCCCGAACATATACGACTTACCTGTTCCTTTTGGAGCTAGCTCCACAAGATTCAGTCGTGGTTCAATGAATGGTAGTAAACGCGTCAGCACGGTATGTTTCTGCACCCAATCTTCGTACCCCTCAGGATTATAGTCAATCGCTCCCAACACAACGTCGATCCACTCCTCCGTAGTGAATTGACTGCGAGCCTCTCTATAGGCATCTAAATCAATCGTGTAAGGACAGAAATTCTTGTATTCTAAGAGAGTGAAACATCCTCGCGGATTCTCGCCATCAGGGCTCCGGTATCCCAGTTGTACTAGCCCCCAGCCACCAGACGTTTTTACAACATCATCTTTGATTCGATTCCAAACATAATCCTCAATCAAAGTTTCAGCATGCCCAAAACCCAATTCTGGAATCGCAAACGTGTATTCGTCAGACCGCACACTGAATTGAATTTCAATTTTGGCTAAAAACTTCTTTGTGCATCCTTCACTTCGCGCCGCATCCTTCAATTCTAACAAATTTTCCCGACGTGGGATAATTTCGTAAATGTATTTTCGCAAAGCCTCAGCATCGTGGATTCTACCGTCAGACTCCGCTTTGCGCTTCAAAATCCAATCCCGCAAAAAAGACGGAATCGACGCCGCTTTGAAGATTGCCACGATGTTCGGGTCCTTAAAGACCGTCGTGTCCTGGAATGCCGCCCGTAATTTTTTAGTACCAACCATGTTTGATTGCCCCTAATTAATGCTACAGATCAAAATCGTCGTTCTCAACAATCTGCGCTCTCTTGCCACTAGTCTTCTCATTCGGCACGAACTGTCCTTTCCTCGAGAAAATCACAACCGGCACCAGTCGCTCTTCCAACGTCGCCCCTCCGTGTATCTCAAACCCCTGTCCTCCACCCTTCTTGGGCAACCGATTATACCCGCGTACCACCCAACACCTGCCGTCCAATGTTTCCTCTAGCTCTTGAGGACATGTGCCTTGCGCCGCTGGCTCACAGTAACGCCAATCCGCGACTTCAGCTCCAATTTCACAGGAGAGTGTCCGCGCTAGTCTAGGTTTTGTCTGCCATGCCAACACCGCTAGCCGCGAACTCCCGTGATCTCCTGTAACAAGCACCCGCTCAAACTGCATCAGCCCCTCTGCAACACGCGGTAACACCTCTCCACCAATAACATCCAATGCCGCAGCCAGATTTTCCTCCGCACCCCTAGTCTCGTGCGTCTCCGCACCGTTATGCACAATGTTGTCGAAGCGTTTGATATCTGGTAATCGCCTCGCCACGTCCGGCCAATAGATATTGTTAAACTGCGTTGTTGTCGGTAAATTCGCCTCGCCAACCGCAATTGAGTCAACGCCCATATTCCTTTGCTGTGCCAACACCACCAACATTGGCAACCACTCCGCACCCATTGCGTCCACCACCAACAACGCGCACCCTTTGTCCAATTTATAACGTTGCACGATCGTGTCTCGCGATTGTACAAAATTTGGAGGAACCTCCAACTGGGCTCTTTCGTAAAACTCAGGTGTCACTTGGCCTGCTATTTTTAGCTCACGGTATTTCCTGAAATAGTCTTCTAGCATCACATCGCTAAAAACACTCTCCAAGTGTAAATATGCGGCCACTTCTGGATACACGTTTTTTACGGCGTTTGACGCAATACCATCCACCACACAACGCCGCAGCAATTCCGCTCGCTCCATATTCGTCCCGCAATTCAACCATGGCGCAACGCGCGACGTGGATTCGCCCGCACAACGCACGATGAACTGTCGGATATCCGCACCGGACATTCTAACATCCGCTTCCCGTATAGCATCTCTACGTTCATTAGCATACAACACAAACTCATCCAGCCATTCCGCGGCGCCGGTTATGTATGCGGAGCGGAAATTGCTGACAAGAACCCCTTCTTGCCTCGCAACACACTCGAGGTAACTTCCCTTGTGCGCAAGGTGTTTAATCAGCCAGAGCAACGCTTCACGTTCTATTCCACTGTGTCCATCAAACACACACAAGACTCGTTTTGTCATCCTATCTTCTTGGAAAAACAAAACCTTGAGTGTTTCTGGTAGTGTTTTACCTTCACCTTTTTTACCCTGCTGACACATCCACCGCAAAACATCTTCGGATAATCCCGTATCTTCCACTCCGTAAAACACGCGAGCAAAATCCCGCAGACACAACACCTGCCGCACCTCGACGCTGAGCCCCGCCAATTGCCGCCCTTCTGAGGCTACAACAATCCGTCGTGGAGAACTATCACTTGGATGTTCCTCTATATATCGTAAATACTTTTGAAATGTGTCACACACTTCCGGGACAAAGAGTGCCAAAGCGTCCTCGACTAACATCACCTCCGTACGCCTCGAGATTCTTTCAGTATCTTCAGAGGCAGTCCGCAACACGACATTTCCGTCATCAATTACAATGAGTTGCTTGCCCTGGCGGTAGCGAGGGTTGACGAAAATATCCTTGACAATCAACCCTGTGCCATCATCGCTCCGCAACAAACACAACGCTTCATACCCACAACCGCCGTCCACCCATTCGCGTAATGCAACAATTGCAGCCCGTTTATTCTCGTCCGTTAACAACGCAAGATAGCCAGGCAGCCCCAGCAATACAACAGCCTTACCGCTTACTTCCTGTGCCATCATTTTTCCTGATACTCGACGAAAAACTTCATCAGGCATAGGGAGCCACGCGTTTTCATTCACAATATCGCTCAAACGTAACTCAATACCGCCGAGCCCCAGGAAAAACCGTCGCAACGCCGTCCAACTCTCTCCAGGAGGGGAGATGATTACCCGCGCCTTCGCTTCCGCAAGGGGATTCTTGAGGTATTCGCAAAACTCGTTCAGTGTCATGACATTACTCCAGCACCGAAAACCCTACATCGGGGATTTGATCAATCAGTCTCAAGAGTAGTATCTTCGCTTCAGCATCCGAAAGCATATTAACCTTTTCTGCAGCCTGGTTCCGCGCAAGATTGTCATATTCTTGTTTAATGAACGACTCGATTGCATCGCTAAACCCTCCGTCCGTCTGCCATTGGTCTGGCGCGTCACCTAATTTTCTGCACAACCATTCGCTCAGTTCTTCGACTCTGAACCCAATTTTTTGATAACGATCAGGCAGCACCCTTTTGAGAAATTTTTCACCAGCCTTGGACACATCCTCAAATGCACCCTCTTTTTGAAGCTCGTTATATACAAACTGTAAGCGTTCCGCCGACACCCCTCCCGGATTCGAGACTGCATCGATGGTACCCTTCGCATCGTCCACCGCTAAAACGAATTCGGCGGGAAGCGCGTATTTGCAGCTCCAATCGTTAGGCGACTCCGTTCTTGTACGATCGCGCCACACTACCAACACCTGTTTAGAAACCAGTGTCCGGCTATACTCCTCAATCCTGCCACGCCCTTGAGTCTTAAAACTCAGCTCATCAAATTTCACCAGATTCGACGGGAAGGTATTGTAAAGCTCCCTGCCTTCCGCAATCGACACCGGCCAAATCTCTCCAAAAATTTCCCGCATCGCATTCAGCTGCCGCTTTTGAGCGACATCAAAGAACACCTCGCGGATAACCCCTTCTTGCTGTGCTAAAATCTCTTCAAAAGCTTTCACATCCTCTCCAGACAACAGCGGTCTGTTGAGCAAATCAAAGAAGCGCTGCAAGACCGGATATATTCTCGTCCAGAACTCTATCGGTACTTTGTTCTCTTCCAGCACTGCAGTGCTCAAGCGGCTCAACGCGTCCTCGAAGTTCATGTAGCCGGATGAACCAGCCAACCTGCGGATATGCTCAGTGCAAAGCGTCTGCCGATAAACTTCTTCTAGTACAGATTCAGCGTCACCACGTTTCCACAACCAGCCGCTCGTTTCCGCAAAACGGTTTTTCACAGCTCTGCAATAGTTGTGGAACGAATCGCCCATACGCTCTGCCGCCGCTTTTAATTCCGGCTTGGCGACATCAACATACCTCTGGAACGCCTCTTCAAAGATCACCGGCGTCATATACTTGGCCATCGCCTCCGCTAACCCCGGCGTAGCCAAAAGAATCTCGCCGATTTCCTTCACCTTATTGCCACGAGTTTCGGTGTCTCCTTTGGAACTGATACCGTTCGCAGCGCACAAAGCGGCAATTACGGTTCCCATCGCTTCCGCGCTTGGCTCAGCCTGCTCACGAATATATTCCGGCAGCACCCACAGCGGAACGCGCTGTGAAATGGCTTCCAGCCGTATCCCGACAGCGTTCAATGCCGCCTCCACCGTTCCGTCCGCCAGTGTACTATTCCCAAAAATCACGCTGCTCTGCTCAATGAACGTCTTTTCCGCTTTAGACAGGCGACAAATCAGCTTTTCGTTTCTGATGGAATTGGCACCGTCGTCTTTCACCACCGCCTCAATAATTTCTGCCAGCACTGCCGAATCCAGCGCTTTGCTTGTCACACCATCTGTCCATTGAAGTTTGCGTTGTCCAAACAACCAAGATTTCAATACAAAGCCCATTACAAATGCCGAATGCGGAACCCCCAGAAGGCCGAATGGGGGGCGTTGCAAATCGATATAGAGTTTGCGTATGGAGCAGGTGTTGCCAGTGCCCACCGTGGTGTCTTGCCTTTTCTTACAGAAGTCTCTCAACTGTGTTAGTGGATGGTTCGGATTAGCATTAAACCATGCATCCTCACCAGTGATCCCGTTCTTCTGCCACGTCGCCACCACGGTCCTCCACGGGCCTGATTTTGCAAACTTGTCGAACTCCATGCCCGCAAGCGCCCAGCTCTGCAAAGCGCTCGGTGCCGCAAACGCACTGATGTTAAAGCCACTCAGATCGTCAGTATATGCATCGAGCGTCTGTTTCACATAGCCAGTGAGCCAGTCTCGTTTAAATTGCCCCCACGTCACTTCCTCCGCGAACGGTTCTCCGTTTGGGTTGGGTTTATATACAATAAACTTAGCTGCACTCATCACTTTGGATTGCCACGCCATCTTGGCACTGCTGACTTGTGTCTCGAACACTTTCTTGCTTGCGCTGTCGCTTGCCAATGCAAGACGGGCATAGTTATTTGTAAACTCCTCCCATTCCTTCGCTTTGTCTCGACAGAAGCTGACCTCCGGCAGTGTCACAAACAGCATCCGGTGGTCTTTGAACTGTTTTGCCAGTTCTCTTGCCTTGTCAGGAATGCGCAACTGCTCCTGCTCGTCCCGCGCCAGAATGAACTGTATAAGCACGCGGTTCCCAGTCGCACTAAAAGCTTCGCGCCTCGCAATGCTAGATGCCGAAAGGCCACCGATACCAGCAGCGCGCACATCAAAACGACCACCGTAGTTAACACCTTTCAATTGTTTTACCAGCTCCACCTCGGTGTCTTTCAACACGAGATCGCCAAATTTGCCATCCAACGCCGCTCTTTTCTCTTCGATCTCTTTGGTGTCCGCACGGTCATGAAAATGTACGCATCGCCCGTTCACAATCCCAAAACAATGTTTTTGTTCCAGATTACGCAGGATCACATCCACTCCCTGCAAAGCGCCATCCCCTTCGAAACAGCGTTGGATATTTTCCACCGTCGCGCTCAACAGCGGATGCCCTGTACCTTGCATCTTTTCGATCAAACCAAACAGCAACACCGCTTTGAACACGCGCCGTTCGTCCGGCTGCAATTCCTGTTCGCGTCGAGCGAACTCCGCTCGCGCTTCCTGAACGGCTTGCCCTGTCCCCAGATCATCTCGTTCCACAAAATACTGCCACAGATGATCCACTGTCAAAAACTGATGATCAGGAACCTCTAGCCCGCCTTTTTCAATGAATGCCCTAAACTCCTCACCGTTCAGAAACTCAAACATGCTCCGCTGGTTTGATCCAATCGCCACCGAAAGATGCTTCAGCAGGAACGCAGCCATTGGATGGAGCGGTAGGATACCTTTGAAATCCGCCGCATCTATGCCCGCCTTGTTAGCCACCATGTAATTTTCGGCCACGCCATTCACACTGTGCCACAGTTCGTCGCGCTCTATTTTCCACTCCGCTGCCTTCTCCGATTTTATAACGAAGGCATCTGCTGCCAGTTTCAACGCAGTCTCATTTGGCAAGTCAAGCCGTTTGAAGGTAAACCTGTCGTTCGCCTTCTTCGCACTTTCGGAGCCCGTCGCCACATACGAGGAGATATCTGTATGCGTCACTGGCACGAAATAAAACATCCCTTGCTGTGCAGCCTCTGCTAACTGTTCCAACGTTTTTAATGCCGCTCGATTTCGATCCATGAACGCCGAGAACTCGTCCCAGATATAAACCAGCTTGGAAAGTCCGTTCGCCTTCAAGGATGCACCCGCCCAATCAAGAAATTCTTCCGCGCTCGAACCCAGGTATATATTTCTTGCCTCCAGTACTTGCATGGCATCGCTTACCAGTCCGGCCTCCTGGTTCACATCCCTCAACCTTTTCTCCAACGCATCCACCGTCTTAATGCCAGCGTTCAGGTGCGAAAGCCCCGCCTGCATTTCATCGCGTTTTGCAAAGAAATGCGGCTCATCCTGCCGGATGCGCTGAATAACTTCATCTAGCTTACCTTTCAGTGGTATCGTGTGCCCGCCTATCTCCAGTGCCTTCGTGATACCGCGCTGCAAGCGCATCAAAAATTGGTTTTTCGCGTCCACGCCATCGGCGTTTACGTCATAAACGACGAGTGTCTTTTGACGGTGCCAGTCCAGCACCCCTTTCCTCACAGGGTCCGGTATTTGTCCCTTACGCAAATCCAGCCATTTCAAGACCCGCGACTCATCGTCAGTGAATAGTTTTTGCAATACCAGCGATGCATGACTTTTTCCTGTTCCGTAAGCACCCGTGATCCAGATTGTCTTTTTTCCACCGTTCATGCTCTTAAGCAGTTCCCGCAAAATCTCCACAAATGAGTCGTGCGGGTAAAATGCCAGCCAGGTTTCTGGACTTTTTTCAATGTTCGCACGCGTCATGAAAGGCGCGTAATCTGGTCTGATCCCGAAATAGTCTTTGTAAAAAGCCATCTCTTCCACTCCCCTTAAAATATTCGGTCTATCTGTGGTTCAATACTTTTCCAAAATTAGAGCCACCACATCGTTTCGGCCCTTCGTTTCCGGGAACACCCTCACCTCATCCAACCCCAGCGTGAAACTGCACGCTATGAAATCTGGGTGTAACGCTGCAAGTCCCATGCACTGTTTTTTTAACGTTTCAGGCGAGATGCCAAACGCAGCTAGGGGCGACACCACCTCTCCTTCAAACTCCACTGCCATCATCTGCCTCACTGTGAACACACCACCACCAGAATTCTCCGTCATAACATAAAGCCCATATAGAACTACCAGCGGATCCACCGAACGAGAACGACGCGTCAATCCAACAACGGATCTGCCCTTCATTTCCACCTCAATCAACGCCTCGTCTCCTTCGCTAAGTGGAGAAGCCTTAACCAGTTGGCAAAGCGACTGTAACGCGCCCTTCCTCACCGATACAGAACCGACAGATTGCGATAGTTTTTCATCAATCTGCTTTGTTGGATATCCCATGTCAAAATCCGTATTACAGACATACCATTTCACAAGTGGTGAAGTGTTTGCCAGACGGAACCACAATAACTGCCAAAAGAGCAAATCGCTGAAACCGCGTTTTTTACCAACGTCCAAAAGCATTGTTGGGCTTATAGTTGTTGAATCTCCAATCAACCCCGCCTCTCGGAACCACGTAACGGCCGCTGGAACCATCCTGTTCCCCAGAGCACTTGTCTGACGAAAACTCGTGCCTTCGTTTTCCAGAACCTCAATCCATTCCGGTTTCAGCCCAAAAGTCATGTATTTATTGATGCCGCTGATATTCATCGTTTTTGCTCCTGCATATCGTTTTGAGTAATAACGCCAACAACCGTCGTTAGGCGCATAACACCTCATACAATGGACGCACGTTCTCTCATCAATAAAGACTTTCACCGTGCCGCTATGGGTATCTGCCACCAATTGCAACGCACCTGTCGGACATTCCGCCTCGCAAGCTTTGCATCCTATACAGGCAATAGCCTTGTGAACGGCGTATGCTAGCCACTTTGAAACGGATTTGTCGACTTTTCCGTTTGTCCAAACGCATTGAAGCAAACCTCTCTGACCGTCATCACGAAGCGACAACTCCGCGCCTTTAATCTCCCCAAGCGCCTTGAGCCAATCAGCCAAGGTGGACCCTGCTTTAATTGGAAATTCAAATATCACTCGATCGCTTTTACGTTCCACTCCTGGTTGCGCTATAACTTGTTTCAAAGATACTCCGCTTTTCCTCGCATGCCATCCCCCCTCATAGACGAAGACATTCGCGTCCTCTTCGGAAGAAAAGACCCGATCAATTGCATCACGCACTGCGTCAGTAAATGGTGCGACCTTTTCACGGTAATTTATTCGTATCAAATCATTCTGGCGATCACTTGACATCGGACACATCAAACATCCAACACGGGGTAACCCTTTTCGATATGCTTCATTAAGAACCAGATCGTGTGCAAAAATGTAAAGCCAAAGCTCATGTGCTGACCACGCTAAAATTGGCATGGCATTCACCTGCGATTGGCTTTTCAAGCCATCTCCAATATCGTCGTATCCCGAACGTCGTTGGCTCTCTTCACCACGTACCCCGACAAATGCCAGCGTTTTAATTGATTTTTTGCCGATCCTTTCCTTGAGCGCTAATATCGCAGGAGTGCTCTTGTGGACTGAGCAGCACCAGCGTAATGCTTGTGACGGAGGTCCAAAGAGTCGCCAGTTTTCCAATGCGGAGGTCTCAGCCGCGACCTTCAAAAACGGGCGGCCTTCGTAGCGGCTCTGGACTTCTTCCCAAACTTTGTAAGTGTCCGGCAGTTCCATATCCGTATCACTGAAAACGACAGGGACGTCTAATGGTAGAACCTTGTGGCAAAGATCAAGCAAAACCACCGAGTCCTTGCCACCACTGAAACCAATATAGATGGCGTCACATTTTTCCGCATAATCGTCGTACATCTCTTTTATGCGCTTGAGTGTATCCGCCACCAACGCGGCCATGATGTCGCAATTTTCGGACACCAGTGCCTCAACATCAACTGGAACCAGCTTCAATCTTCTTCCAACCTTTTCACCTTCGGCCGCGCCTTCTTCTCCGCTCAATTGACCTTTCCATTCGATTTCCAGCGGTTTGCCATACCGTTTCTTAAGGAGTCTCGCTATTTCTTCACCGCGATACAGATACACGTTCTGCTTTGCCCAGAGCAGCGGCCGCCGCTCTCCGGAATCGAATGCCAACCGTGCCTCCAATCCTATAAGCGTCAATTCCTCTGCGAAGACCGGGCGAATTTCGCACGCCACAAATTTCCCTGTCTGTGTCGTCAAGCGATACCTACCCGTGCGCTTGTCCCACTCGTAATTATACATTCGTAATGCCTTCCATCTCACACACTTCAGTGGTCTGCGACATCGCCACTGCCTGATATTCGTCCTGCTAAACCAACTATTTAAGGCGCAACCTTCGCTCCCACAACGTTTCTCCCTCATAGCTAAAATGGCGGAAACCATTTACAGAAGACACCCCCAACAAGTGCATCGCCAATGTCGAAATCGCCCATGCCTTTCCGTCATATTCCACCTGATTGGTGTCATCCAGTACAACACAAGTAATATGGTGGTCCTTTGTGAAAACCAGTTCCGCCCCAACCTTCACACCAAGAGTGCTAAAGCGCGTATTCGGACTTCGTGTGCGCCTACCTGACATGGAGAACTCTTTTACCTTTCCTCGTGATTTCTTCGAATTTTGGAAAACATCGCTCCCGCCTTTGTAGTATTTCGCACAGATTCGCATGAAAATATCATTATCCAGCAAGGCGTACTCCTCACGCAAACGAGATCGGTAGAACAAATTCAAGGCGAACTCTAATTTTGCAACGGTAACAGTCTCTTCCAACACAACTAACGTATCAACAACAGTTGTCAACTTCTCCGAGAAATCCTCCGGCAACGTGATCGACTCAGCACTGCGCCAACAGGGAACCCCACCGACTTCAGCCTCATGAATTTCCGGTAGGAGGCGCAGACGGATACTCTCCAACGCCTCTGTGGTCAGATGTGGCACCATCTGCTCAATTTCATTAATGGTCAAGGTGCCATCAGCCTCTTCAAGCCATTCAGCTATCGTTTCAGAGATCACCACCAGACTGTTCTCCAGATCAGGCGGGGGCAGGGAACAAAAATAACCTCCCGTTCCCCACGTTGACACCTTGAACCCTAAATGCCGCAGAAAGGCGACGCAAACTTCCGGCGTGGCAATATGGCGAAGAACACTGTGAAAATTTTCAAACAACCGTTCGACCGAAAAGCAACTGTGTTCCATTAGCCATTCCATCGCCTGTTTTTCGAACGCTTGCAGCGATCCATCATCTAAAATCATCTCGCGGGAAAACCACAACCCGCCCACAGATTGGAACATTGCGGTTTTCAGATTTTCTATCTGCCAATCCTCAAACGGGATTTTCTGCCGTAAAAGCCGCACTGCCATCGAATCAAACGACACACCATTGGGGCATTCCTGCGCCAATGCCGCTAAGAGTTCAGCAGTTGTCATGTTGCCTTCCATCCCCATCCCCCCCCCTCCATGGCAATAGACCCTGCATAACAACTGGACTATCTTCTCGATTCCGTGACACAGGAAACCACTCTTCCTTTTGGGTGATCCTTCTTGTATCTTGCATCCGAAACAACGAATGGCAGTTAAATTTATCCGGAACCTCCCAACGTTCATTGCTTATGGAGCAACGCTTGGCTGATAACCAACGCGTTCCAACTGCGGTCCCCCCAATATTGGTACGACACGATGCCTGTTTCGTTCGTCTTGTAAAGACCAACCTCATCGGCGAGCAGTACCTTGTTGAAAGATGTGAGCTTAATGCGAAAATAGCTGTCTCAATCTGGTGGGGATTCAGGTCTACCCAGTTATCAAATAGCATACAGCCAAAGGGGCCAACTCCACTGCTGCCGACTCGGCTCGATTTATGTGTGTAATAAGTTTGCATCGTACTCCGTAATCATTCTACCAGATCCTTCTTATTACGGTCCGCAGCCCCACCAGCCTTTACCCACCCATCGACCTCGTCCCTTTTAAACTTCCAAAGGCGGCCCATCCGATGGGCGGGCATCGCATGTTTTTCAATCCAGCGGTAAACAGTGTCACTACTGACTCCGAGGTACTTGCTTATCTCTTCTACTGATAACCAGCGGTCTTCCATTTCGGCCATTTCTCTAGCTCCTAATGGGCGATTCGTTTTCCTGCGATGGCAAAAACGTTAACGTGAATGCAAGGTGGGACCCTCCAACCTTAAACGTCCTCCAACCTATTTAGGTTTAAGGCGATTGTCAAACGATTTCGTCCGGATAAGTACGCATATGTCTGCTTATCGCTGAACAATCACACAACAATGATTAACACTATTTTGCGATGATCCGTAAATCAACCAAAGCCAAGTCGAGATGAACATGCAGGCGACCCAACTTATTCAAAATAAATCTTGCCTTTTAGTTTCTTCTTACACGCTGTTTCTTTTTTCAGTTTGTTGATATGGCTTCTTTGTTTCTTATCATTGCAGTTTTGCGGAAAGATATTTTCAGCCATCTCTATATCCCTTTATGTTTTCGAACATTAACCGCCTTCCACTCCAAAAGAGGCTGCTTTTGAATGCGTTGTTGTAGATCCGGATCAGCAGTCAGAATTGTCGAGTCAATCTCACCCTGCTCAAGCAGCAGATCAAGAAATGCTTTTTCATTTTCTTTGAGAGGCAGCACAACAGACAAGGCCTGTCGGCATTCCTCAACAAGGCGTGCACCATATTGGTCTATTGATTCTTGTTCTGCAGATTCAGTGGCGCGCAAGGTCGGGATTAACTGCCGAGCAAGTTCTGCGCTTTCAAAATTCACATCCTCGATGGAGACCGTTCGCCAGTCCTTACGGTTCATGGCACCGTACACGACAAAAGCTATGCGCAGCCGGTCATGGTCGAGATTTTCCATATGCAAAATGCGGTGGCTGTCAAACAGGTCTCGTGCCTGTCTGCGTGCAAGCAAGGCAGCCAGTTTTCCCGCCGCCAATTCATAGATATCAATGACCGGTATCTGGCTGGCCTGCCAGGTTCCAACCGGAGACGAATCAGATAACGTAACAGGCCACAATGGGACCCGGTACATGAAGTTGAGGTCCACTTCGAGATTGCCGCCCTGGCCGGCAGCACTTTGATAACGCAGGAACCATTTTCCGCCGGCGTGTTCTTCCGGCATGCGCCTGACCGTGAATCCTTCCCTGGCAAATACGGCCTGAACTGCCTGCCCAATCCTGGGTCGTTCGGCAAGCATGGCTTCACGATCCTCCGCCCCCACATAGTTGAGATCGATATCAACGGAAAGCCGGGGAACATTGAATATAAAAAGGTTCAGAGCTGTTCCACCCTTGAGAGCCAGCTTGCCTTTTAAAAAAGGATGGCTGCCAAGAGCTTCGAGCAACCCCAGTAGGTGGGCAACCTTTTCAAGCACATCCGGTCTGAATCCTGTTGCTTCCGCTTGAGCTGTCAGCTTCTCATGAGATATTTTCATAGCACTTCTCCCCAAGTCCGCTCGAATAAATCAACAGGGACCACCAGATTCCAATCTGCGACAACCTTCCCTGATTTTCTGTTGGAACTGTCCAGATAATGTGGTTGCTTTGGACGATGATCACGAAGAGTTTTGAGATGGATCTCTTCGACCATCAACGATTCGCGATGCTGTTCCAGATAAAAGCCAACCTTGGCAATCGTTGTTGCATTGCCGAGCAGAAGGGCATATTCGACCACTTTGTCGAGATCAAAGAATTCGATCGCTTCAAGGGAACGCCAAATTTCCTCCCAGCTACCGGAAAGAGCAGGCCGATCCAAGACATCCACCAAAGTCCGCTCAAGGGAAGTAACCCTGACCGTAAGACCCACGCGATCGACGGTGGTAACACCGAAATCTACTTTTTCTGCGCGGCAAAGTGATTGGGGGTACCTGACACCTCGAAAAACATGGGATCGAAACGTAACAGGGGAAACCGGGCGGGCTGCTGAATACGTGAGATGCTCACGTATAGAGTAGGCGTAACCATGTACTTCTAAAGCCGTGTGGTATGACAGTACAGCATCTGCTGTGAGTTTGGCGGCAACAAGAAAAGGATCAATCGGATACGAATCCGGATCGGCTCCTATTGGGATAACCGCATACAATCCTCTTCGAATGAGAATGACATGCCCGGTATTCCTATGATAATTCAGCAGGGATTCTCGGGTCCTGGGGCCTTTTTTCCCAAGACTTGAGAGATGATCGTTGAACTCTTCGCCTGTGAACACCGGATGTTTGCGGAAAAACGTTTCGTGTTTCATATGCACTCAATTGAATTAGCCCTGGATAACACACAATCATCCTATGTTTTACTAGCAATATTGTCAATTCCAAATTGGGTTATAATGAAATTAATTTACATAAGACATATTTATAACATGGGTTATGTGATATTTTTTCACAAAACACTCAGTATTACTTTTTCTATGCTCTGTAAGATGAGAATAAAAAAAGCCGTCCCCCGAAGGAGACGGCTAGGGTAAATGACGGTTTAAGCCGATACAGTCAAAAGATCCCCCTCGACGTTCTTCAGCTCAGCCATTCTTTCCGTTAAGAACCAAAGTGCCTGGTTCAGCTTGATATTTCGATCGAGTGCTTTGACAGGTCGGGTGGCTATTCTCCTGAGTCGTCCGTCACCGCCTCTGCTAATGCCTTTGAGGCCTCCACGCATGACATTTTCCTGGATCACGTTAAATGTTGTCCAGAGATCATTACCCTTGTCGTCGTAGCGCCGTTCATCAAGCAATTGATGTGGCTGCACGGGGGCCTGGTCGGGCTCGTCATAAATCAGGCTATGTGCTGCTTGGGCAAATACTCCTCGCTCATCCGGAGTCATCTCGATTACCTTCATTTCGTCAACCCGCTCGGCAATAGTTCCGGCTGCAGATGCAATCTCGCCAGCTGAATGGATAAATGCATCCGGGCTGAAGCCGATATGCTTATGGCTGAAGTTGGCAAACTCCGAGGCAACCATCAATCCGTTGCCGCATATCTGCCGCCAGACTGAAGCTATCAGCTTGAAGGCACAGCCACAGTCGTGGGAATTATAGAGAACCAGGTCAACCCGTTCACCGTCGAATGACAAGCCATTCTTGGCAAAACGAATCAGATGCCGCTGGTACCCTTCCCGCTCAGTTTTGCGGACGATGCTTTGCTCTGCATGGATTGGAAACCATCCTGCTTCACGCAGTAAATCGACCGCCGTCAAGGTCGGTACAAATGAATACCGTGACGAAACGGTGCCAATGGGCGACAGAGATCCGGCTGCCGGTGCGAGAGTGATGATGTTGTCGTTGGTTAAAGTATTGATTACGTTCATACCTGCCTCCTTGATTTTTTGTTTATCAATAGGGCAGGCCACTCCCCCGAAGGGACATGTCTGCCCCTCGTTATGGGATGTGTGTTTATTTCTCCGGCAAAAGTCCCAGATCGGAAAACGCGGTCACCTCATCACCGACTACTAGGTGATCGAGGATCCGCACGTCTATGACTTTCAAAATATTGATCAGGATAGTCGTCAGGCAAATATCCTGAGTGCTTGGTTCACTTGCACCTGAAGGGTGATTGTGGGCCAGGATGATTGCCTCGGCATTGAGTTGCAGCGCCTCTTTGACTATCTCTCTTGGATGGACAGTTGTATTGTTGATTGTACCTGTGAACATCTCCTTGAATGCGAGGACTCGATGTTTGGAGTCCAGAAACAGACAGGCGAACACCTCGCACTGTTTGCCACGAAGCTTACAGCCGATAACCGCCTTGGCGCATTCTGAAGAGAGAATAGAGGCACCGCGTCGCAGTTGGTAGCCCATGAGCTTATTCGCTTCGGTGAGAACCAATTTTTTCGGCGCGGGATGATATTCACCATCCTGATCTTTTACAAAGAGCATTGGCTTCCTCCTTTGGGACCAGAGAAACCAATACCCCATTCCAGGGATTTGATTCCCCTGGTCAGGTGAATGGTTGTTGGTGTTTATCGATTAGAAAGGAACATCTTCCGGCAGGGGTGGTTCGGCGGTATCACTGTTCGGCGGAATGCTGCCAGCGTTCCTGTCGCCATTACCACCGAGCATCTCCATTTCTCTGGCGATAATTTCAGTGGTGTAACGGGTGATGCCGTCCTGATCTTCCCATTTCCGTGTACGAAGTCGTCCCTCAATGTAGACTTTATCGCCTTTATGGAGATGTTCACCGCACACGACGGCAAGTCCTCCCCAGGCAACGACACGATGCCAATCTGTCTGTTCCTGCTTGTTACCATCAGCGTCTTTCCACCGCTCGGTTGTGGCAATTGATAACGTTGTCACCGGAGCAGCACTGTTTTTGGTGTAATGCAATTCAGGATCGTTACCTAAGTTTCCGATTATCATTGTCTTGTTCATGTCGTTCTCCTCTTATGAAAGATTGATAAAACATAGAATTCCGGAGAAATGCAGATTCCCACCGTGGGAAAAGGATCTCCCCGAGCTGGGATGTTTTTGTTTGCCTTACGCTGAGGCAGTGTTTGCTTTTTTTATCTCCAGAAAGGAGAAAGACCGATCTTCTTGGAATTCGTCGATGGAGCTGCCATGATCTCTCAAAAAGTGATCAAGCCGACTCGTAACGAGATGCTTTCTTGTTCTGGTTGCCGCTCTGAGAACGCAACCGCCTGATTTGATGGATCCTCTTTTTTGCACAATGGCAAAAATCTTTTGCTTACAAGGACCAACCTTATCTTTGAACTTCTTCTCGTTTGCTTGCAGTTCTCGCAATTCATTGACGCTCGCTGCCAGGTGCGGAACCTCTTCGGCCTCGAACCTGGGGCAGCTTGTCAAATGGTTGCAAAATCCACATAGAGGGCCTGGATCGGTATCAAGCTCAACCTCTTTTCCACAAAGCATTGCCTGATAGTCGGACCAGAGTGCTTCGGCTTTCATGAGCAGTCCAGCAAAGATGGTTTTCTGGGGGGAATAGCCGTTGAAAAACTCAGCCTCACCATTTGCCAGATCGAGTGCTATAAACGCACCTCTGATTGTGTAATCAGGGAATTTTTCGGCCAATGCACCCATTTGGATGTAGAGCTGAGACTCCCAGGAGCCATACGGATCATCAGGGATATTGCTCGTGCTCTTCGTCTCCAGAACGGATTTGATCTTATGAATTTCCGAGGTGAAAACGAAGTCGATATGAGCCGTGATTGGCACATTGCCATCGACTGCGACTTCAACCTGCCGCTCGAAATTTGTGTAACCTGCAGCGGAAAAAGCATTGGCAACGATCTCCTCAGCCATGTGCCCCCGCTCGAAACGAAGAAGGGTTGCTAAATCATGTTCGGTTGGATTGATTTTCTCCAGAATCACTTTCCTTGGGCAATATCCGATATCAGATGCACCAAGATAATTGCTACGATCTCCCAGAGTCTCTTCGGTATGCTGTTTTGCCAGCTTACGCAGACTTGTCAGCAGTGTGGTTTTGATATCCATGTGTCATTTCCTCCCTAAGGTAAAGGGAGAACACACGGATCCCACGAGGGGAAACAATGTCCTCCCTCATTGGGTGAGATAAAAAGTGAGATGGGTGAAGCGCTAGCCCCGATAAACGGGATAAGTACCTTCACGAAATTCTTTCTTAAAAAGCAAGAAAGGCATTTCTAAGGTACTAATGCAACACGACCTCCTTGTACCAATTCTTATCCGTCTTATCCCATTTGAAACCGGCTGATTTCAGCAGGTCTTTTTTATCAAACGAGTTGCCGACAGCTACGATAATTCCATCCCTGTGCTGATAATTGATACCGGCGATTTTGGGTAAATCAGAATTGTTCTGGGTCTGATCGGCGTCGGACTTTGTGGATGCTTCGACGGTTTGCTCTGCTTTTTGCTTAGGCGGTGTAGCAGCTGGACGATTACTTCCAAGATAAACATCGCGAAGCAGTCCTCTGTATGCATCGGTTCCAATGGAGAGCAAAGACAGACATTTCTGAATAGCATCCGTGATTGCCCCCTTATAAGAGTCACCGACATTACCTTTCACGATTTGCATCTGCCCCGTCTGGGATCCTTTGCAGATCCACTCTGTATCATTCACGCGGATAAAGAGTCGGACCTCAGCAACCACCTGACTATCAAAAATCTCCTTGCTTACAACCTCGTATCGCCAGTTTTCCGGCAACAGGATTTTATTTACGGCATCAAAGACATACTGCGGCTTATAGCCATATCGAACCTGGCCAACGACCTTACCATCCTTCATCATCTTGATCTCCTGCACAGCCGCTCGGCCAAATCCGCGAAGCTCTGCATTGATCTCTTCAACCTGTTTTGTAAGATTTTTTCCTTCGGACATTGTTGTTTCCTCCTGTGATGTGAGAGAGACAACATGTCCCCTGCCGGGAGTCTGTGTGCTCTCCCGTTGATAGGGTGTGGTGAATGACAAAATACATGCCAGGCAACGACAAAGAAAATCACGCACTAAAAGCTTAGTGCAGTGCAGTTCAGTTACCGGACATCGAATCGGGGATCAAAAAAGGAGCAGTGATTCTAACAATAAATCTGCTGTAGGGGTACGCCATGTCAAATCGTAAACAGAGAAGTTCGCCTGTGCGATGAAACTGTCTTTTCAGATAGACAAGGCGTTTGGGGTGTTCCAAGGGCGATCTGTTGGAATGCATCGTTTCTGCGAATGCCAACAAACAAGAGCGACCAGCTATTTCCCTGCAAAGAGGGATTACTTGTATAAAACAAGTGGAATATTGATTATATAGTTACATTCAGGTGCAAAAAAATCAAGAGGAAATATTTAATAGCCCTTGCGCCACCCTCGATAGATGGCAGATGGATTTTTTAGCCAACCCTCAACCTCTGGCACTCAGGTGGAGTTATTTGTAAGCAAGAAAACTTTGACTCCAGTAAAGTTGAAATTGGTTGCTTAGTCTCACCTCTTCAAAATAGATATATGCCTCTTTTTAACATTTAAAACAAATTCTCTTTTAGAAATACGCTCCCAGTCTTTTGGAACTTCTGATTTCACTAAAGGATAGCCTGCTGTGTCATACCAAATAATCTTATTACCTTCAGAAAGTGGCAGTACTCTCCATTTATCACTCGGCAATAAATCTATTTCAGCTATTTGAATCACCGATATCGGGGGGCTTCTTCGAATTTTCTTTTCCTTAATTTTTACGCCACTATTAAACCACTTCCTAATTGTTCTTGGGTCTAAAAGAGCGTCATTGATGTATTTTTCATTTTCTTTCCAATATTTGCTTGCCTCTTCCAAAGCAGTATCTCTTGTTAGTGCCTTTTTCTCATTCATCAACCAAGCGGCGACAGGGTCAAGAACCCCCCAAGCCACCATATCCTTGAGCCATAAAACAGCCCAAGGCAACCCTGTATCTTCCCAGCGCTCTAACGTTCCTCTACCTGTATCGATGTCACCTATAATAGTACCGATTAAAGAGCCAACTCCCCAATTAAATAGATATGCAAAGTTTGCGGCACCATACTTATACCACTGTGAAATGCTCGCAATACCAGGTTTTCTGGCAGGAGTATGTCCAACGCCTTTCATCCACCATTCAAGCACATCACCACGCGTATAGTTTCTAGTATCTTCAAAATGAAAGGACGGTATTTCTCGGACTTCATCTATTAAGGCAAGAAAAAAAACAATTCTATCATTCGAATCCCATTCGACATAATCCGCTGCAGAATCAAGTAATTGTTTAATACCATCAAGCTTCTCTATAATTATTTTTCCATCTCTAGGAGGTAAAGCAGTGTTATATAACCATCTACGTTCATCAGGGTCTGGGTAAATATTTTCTACTATTGCTTTGCCTCTTACAATCACACTTTTCTGATAAGTATCATTGAATGATGTTGAATAGTACGAGAAAGTCTGTGTCCATAAATTTGTGAGAAAGGTTTCAAGATCCTTATGAGTATCATCATTTTCATACTCGCATACGGCAGCAAGCAAGAACTCGTCAAAAGAATCTAAAGCCAATAGAGCATCATTTTCTGTTTCAGAACCATCGTTCTTAAAAACTGCTGTTTCAAGCCATTCAAGGAATAAACCCTCCTCATCAGAGTTACTCAAGAGTTTCCATTGCTCCCAAATATATTTGATCAGCTCTGCGAGTGGGCCGAATTTTGCCGGCTCATCAGATCCCTTTACTTCACCCGCTGATTTTACGATTCCTTCAATGCAGTCCTTATACGCGTTTAAACTTTGTCTATGAGATGCGCTGTTAGATGACGGATTAAATAGTACTAAACACCTTCCTTCTATAGATGTTCCCGGTCGGCCAGCTCGACCAATTAAATTTGAGAACTCTTTGACAGAAAGCGTGCCAGGGTGGCGATAGAGGGTTGGTAATAGTACTGTCTCAAAAGGCAGATTGACACCTTCAGAAATTGTCGAGGTCGCTATAACGATATTTATTACTTTCTCTTTTACGAGCTTGATCAGCATATTCGACATCATCGAAGGCATTTTCCCATGATGTAGAATTACACCGCAGGCTAACAATTCATACTCACGTGATTTATCACCAAAATAATCTGCACATGTCGCTAAACATTCTTCATATAATTTTTTCTTTTTTCCTGCTTCTGGTTGAATAAAGAAGACGGGCTTTTCAGCCTCTTTCCAATCCACTTTCAATAAGTCTAAAAATGATTTGGCGTAGTGTTCTGGGTGGGCGGTAATTGATATTAATACAGCATGGAAACTATCACTATCTTCCTTCTTTGCTGCCAGGTGAATAGCACTCCACAGAAGGTGAGCACGCATTTTCACCTCTAAACTAGAAGAATCGTCAAATGCTCTTTCAACACGTGGATGCGGAGGGAACGGGTCATCAATGTATGGGTGTTCCTCCTCTGAACTTCCCTGTACAATAAGCCGTTGGCTATCCAACAAGTCATACTCGATTTTAGTCCGACCATTACTGTTGCAGAGTAATCGTCCAACTAATTGTCGGGTACTACGGTATCTGGTGGCAATGGCAGTACTCTCTTTTTCTCCCGTTACCCATTGAGCAAGGTTAGTTTTTGCATTGGATGCAACCGCAGACAGTGCTACTACACGCAGCTTATCACGATCTACTAATGAAAGAATTCTTCCCACAAGTGACTCAAGATGGAGTGATCGATTTTTTGATAATTTTAGCGTTTCAAAATTATCATCAAAAGCAACGGTATGAGCCTCATCTATGATCAAGCAACATATTCTTTGGACGATCCTTGAGCCCAAAAATCTCAACAATGCCTCAGCCTTTTCATGTGTTGAGATTAGTACACAGGAGTGTTCAATATTTGTTGTCGCATCTGAAGGTCCCCAATCATTTCCCCCATACATTGAAGAAACAGAAACATCAACGATTCCAACTCTTCTAAACACATCAGCAATAGTGGTTTCAACCTCCATAGCAAGAGCTCGAGAAGGTATGAGATATAGAACAATAGGAGAGATATCACTAAGACTCTTAAATTTTGTTGAAAAGAGACTTTGAAGTATTGCCAGCTCTGCAACCCTAGTCTTTCCAGATCCCGTTGGAGTACAAAGTGCAAATGAGTTTCTGGAAGATAATTCTTGGATACCTGCTAATTGAGATGGCCAAGTTATAGTTGCATTTGAGTTGAAAGATCTTTGGACATACCTCTCAAACGCCTTTTTTCCTGTTACATTTACAGTATCGACCAAAACCCTTACCGATTTTCTCAGTGATTTATCATAATTATCCCTAAAGATAATATGAATTAGTTTTGCAAGTAACCATGAATGAGTATCAGCCACATACAACATGGCTTTACTTATTCGTCCTATATCATCAAAAACACGATCAATACGATCTTCTTCACCCCACCTAAGCCAAGAACAGAAAATGCCAAGACACCTCAAAACATCAATTGACAGTTCAAAGCCATATTTAAACTGCATATCTTCTGTCTGCTCTGCTATCTCCTTTAAATTCCGAACGCCAAGTAGTACTGTTTTTTGAAGATTCTTATAATCACCCTTCAAGAAATAAAAAATTGCTCTGGAATACCCGTCTCTGCTCTCGTCCTTACTCAGGACCCCCTGAGCCCTAGCTGAATACCCGGCCAATTGATATGAAGCAGCAGCAAAAAAGTTCAGATTTACATCAAATGGATTATCCTGAATACCACCCAACCACTCATAAATCTCAGCCGCCCTGCGCAAGTACCGTTTACTTTGATCCAGGTCTTTTTCTCTTAAGAGTAATCCTGCCTCTAACAACCGTTCTGCATCTTGGAATCTTCTCTCAGCCTCATCTGCTGTCCAGGATTGCAGACCACTTCTTCTCTCCTGGTATCGTGTTTGGTGACTATAGAGCCTAGCTATGGACCTGGCCATTTTATCACCAGCCAGTCTTTCTCCTCTTGCATGAATCAATTTGAGAAGTTCTGGAGATAAATCAGTCATGAATTTCCCCCAGTTTTTCATAAATTCGGTTTATCTTATCAGCTACCTCTAAAATCTGAATTTCTGCAGCATTAAGTTTTCTTTTCGCTTTATAATACTTGTGAGGCTTATCTTTTGATATCCACGTTTTTTCTTTTACAGGTTTTCTTCCACATACATACACACTAAAATCGTGACGTATAATATTGGCAGTTTCAAAATAGAGTTTTCGCAAAGCGTCTATCCACTCTTTTGCATAATCATCATCGTCATAATCTTGTAATGCTTCTATAGTTCGTAGCAAATCCACAGGCTTTTTAACCTCAGATTTAGATAATTTTTCATGATTATCTTTAATCAATGCCGAACTATGGTCTCTTGTACATTTTGCTTCACA
Organism: Desulfopila sp.; assembly: GCA_041582995.1. GTDB lineage: Bacteria > Desulfobacterota > Desulfobulbia > Desulfobulbales > Desulfocapsaceae > Desulfopila. The sequence continues at coordinate 86,271 of JBFHGS010000001.1, forward strand.
AGCCATCCAGCTAACGATGTTACCCTCTGCATCACGAGCAAAAGCTAGGCCATCATCGCCGGTTCTTCCCATTATTTTCTTATCCCATTGATCTGTTGCTTTAATCTCTTCTAATTGTTGAAATGCTGTTGTATGTGCTCGGAATAAGTAAACAGGCACCTCCCATTCAATGTTATCTAAAAGGTCAATATGTTCAGCGATAATGCCTGTAAGTATTTCTCCGAAAAATCCTTGCAGGGCAATAATGTCAAATTTGTGAGGATATCCAAACGCTGGATCAAGTTCTTTCCCATAATGAACCGGACTTAGACCATCACCAAGAGGTGCCCTCAAAACGTTCCTCGCTCCCTGATGTGCATGATCAACATACTCCACAAGCTCCTTCCAAAATTCATCAGGGATATCTGCTAGTTCAGTCAGCAAAACATGAAGATATTTCTTACCATTCACTGTGGTTTCTGCACTTAGCCACTGCGAAAATTTCGGCAATTGAGGTTTCTTCGCTGATATTTTCGACATATTATCTAATTGAAATTTTTCCTGTTGAATGTAATTTTTTCAAAAATCCTGGTCGATCTTGTAATCCTTGCCGCGGTGCTTGTGGTCTGAGAGATCCTGGTGGGTAATGACAGGTGATCTTCAGATTTAGTGCTGTAATTTACTTCCGCCTCTTTTGTTACTGATTATTACTGCTATTTTACCTCTACCATGAACATTTTTTCGCACTTTAGATTTGGATTGTTCTTGTCGTTTGACACTGCTAAGCGCCTACACCGCATTAGCTGTTGTTTCACTTGTAAATCATGGTCCTATTTATTTTGCCTCCGATTCTTATCGCTCTTCTGTTTCACCCAGCTATAACGAACAGGGTCTATCTTGAGTAAATGGTCGCGCAAGGCTTCTTGTTTTGATTTTTCTGCACGCATAAAAATACTTCTCAGATCATCATCCACTGATTTTTCGCTAGCGCCCCGTTCAATAGCTTTTTTATACCAAGCCTGGCCCAGATCGTAGTTGCCGATTTCAATATTCACCGCCCCCAATAACGTGCAAGGACGAAAATCCTTTGGGGTCAGCAGGTGTGCTTGCTCTCCAAAGCTGAGCGCATCTTCAAATTTTCTTAGATCACGTTTTACACCACCATGAGTTGTGCAGAGGGCCGATTTCAACCTTGGATTCTTTAACTTTGTTACACCAATCGCAGTTAGCATTGAATCAGCTACTTGCGCTCTTTCGCACTTTCGATAGTGACTGCTTGCGTTGACAGCAGACCATGGATCCTTGCTCTTCTTAAATTCACCAGCATAAAACTCGGCCTCATTCCAGTGATAACCTTCTCGTAATTCAACGGTGTAATAATCTCTCCCTTCGGTCGTCAGCCAGACGACATCCTCTTCGGATAGCCGAATACCATTATCAACTCTGCGAAGGATGTCCATGATCTTTGGAAAATAGTGTTTCTCTATAAAAAAAGAGAGATCATATTTTGCCCTTAATGCATTCTGCTTGGCCTTTGCAATATTCTTTGGATCACTGTCAAAAGCTCGCTTTTTCGCAGCTGCTAATTCTTGCTCCCGTCTCATCCTGGCCTGTAAGGCCTCTCGTTTTCGCTTCTGTTCGGCCTCTTCTCTAAGGGCCTTTATTTCAGCAGCAGAACAGCGTTGATATTTTTCTTTTTCAGCTGCTTTCAAATAATCGGGAAACGAAATTTCCTTTCGAGCATAGCGAGATAGTGAGAGAAAACCTTCTTTGCGTAAATACTCCAGAGTGAAATTGGAAAGCAGCTGACCAGATTCCAACTGCTCCAGTATTTTGGTCATACGACTTCCAGGGATTGAGGCACCACGGAGGTCCTCAACTTGATATTTGACTGCCACCTCCAAAAGAGTAGGCTTTCCTATAGAAGCTTCTTGATTCTTCATCGCCGTTTGGGATCATTTCCACTTGATATCATGCAGTTCCTCTCTCTGTGCTACTTTCGCTACTCATCCTAACACTGTTCCATTAAATATCAAACAAATCCAACACATCCTTGAAAGTATTGCCTCCAACCTTTGTAAACCGTCCACCCTTTGGGAAAAAGGTTATAGAACTTACAAACACAGAAACCCTTTCATCTAGACCAAAAGGATGTAAAGCTCATGCAGGAAATCATGCTCCTTTTTGCCGAAAAATATGGGTTGACCATCAATGAAGTCATGGCTGAGATGGAAAATGTACTCTCTGCAATTCTCTCGCAATGGTACCGGCTTGACGTGATGATCACCTTCCGGAACGATCTCAAACCCGAAGCCATAGCATTCGAAAAAGTCGGTGGCACTATTCTTCAAAGGGTTATCGATTTAGAAAAAATGCGAGGCACAAACTCCATTCTCAGACAATTGGAAAAGAGTCTTTCCATAGCAGCGGTGCTTAAGCAAACTAGGCAGTACAAGTATTATGAAAAAGAAATGCGTTGGGGCGAGATCACCGTCATTGATTTCGAAAAAAACTATCATATTGAGATTGAGATCCTCCCGGGAAAAACCGTAACAGCTATCTGTCCTCTCAATCGCGTTGGTCTTCACGATCAAAATTCTTCTTCCTTTTCGATTGGAAAGAAACGGGCCTTTCATCTTCGCAGAGTAGACCCTGTCGTACTGAGCGGTACTCCAAGGCTGAAAGTAATGCTCGATCGGGTATCTAAATACCTTGTCGAGGCATTGCTAAAGGAACAGCTTGTTGGTGTTGCAGACAACATCACTATTCGCTGCATTAAACGATATGTGGGGCAAAAGAGTTTTGTCGTAACCTCCAGACGGATCCCCAAAGCAGCAATTGTCGCTGTGGCCGAGGAACTTGGGGAGCCACTACAGGTCAGGTTTATCTGAGAGCAATGAAACTCCTGAAATCGAGAAAGAAAGAAGGTTCATGGACGCATATCGGGACAGGAGTTCACCTTGATCGCCCAGAGACTATTGTCGAATTGGGCTTTCCAGATCATTTCCGCAAAGGTCATTTCTGGTGTTTTGGTACAACACGGGTAGGAAAAACAAGGCTGATGGAACATATCATCGAGCAGGACATCAACAAGGGTTATTCAGTGGTTGCAATTGACCCTAAGGGGGATATCGACCTTTTTTCAAAGATCACTCAACTGGCCGATGCCACCGGTCGTCTCCACGACTTGATGTTGATTACTCCGATATTCCCACAATACAGCGCAATCCTTGATCCTCTTTCTTCATATTATATGCCGGAAGAATTGGTCGCTCATATCACGGCAGGTGTTGCTGTTGGTCGGGAACCATATTTTTTCGGAGTTGCCTACGAAGTGAGTTTGGTGGTCGTACAAGCACTGATCATGCTCGCCGAAGTGAATGGGGCAGCGCCCTCGTTTAATCTGAACGATATTAAAAATCATATCAGCCATCAAGACCTGGAGCGACTGAAAGAGCAGCTTGATTATATCAACACACCGGAAGCAGAACAGCTCTCCAGAGATATGCAGAAAATTCTCTCGACTCCGGCGGACTACTATTCCAAAGTGGCAAGCTCACTCCGTGTAGCTTTGACCGAGTTGACATCCGGTAATGTGGGTCAAATCATCGGCAAAGCAGATGAGAATCGTTTCATCAAGCGACTGGAACAGGGTGAAGGAATCATTCTGGTCGTGCAGCTGGGCTCACTCCTGACCAAAAGAGCGGCATACACCGCCGGCAAGGTGATCATCTCCATGATCCAGGCCTTTGTCGGCCGGGTTTACTCCAGCGGCAAAAGCGTCACCCCTCCCCTTGTACTCCATATCGATGAGGCCCAGTCAGTTCTTTACAACGGCATCGAGGATCTCTTTGCCAAAGCAGGTGGTGCAGGCGTTTATATCCACGGCTATTGCCAATCGATCAGCCAGCTCTATGCCGAGGTAGGGGAAGACCGCGCCAATACTATCCTGGATAACTGCAATACCAAGTTATTTATGCGTGTACCGGATGCAAACACCGCCAGCTATGTTTCCAGGCACCTTGGTGAAGAAAAACGTTTTTCACCAATTATTTCTGTCGGCGGCGGTCTATCGATACGGGAGACCGAGGAGGTCCGTATCAAACATACCGAGGTCCTGAACATGGCCGCCCGGGAGATATTTCTGAACACCTATTCCGGCACATATAAAGGAAAGACGGCAACAGTTCATGATAGCAAACTCAAAGTTACATTTCCCGATCTGACTGGAACGACGATGGCGACAGCAAATCGAGAGAAATGAAGGAGGCAGTACAGTTCATCATCGGTTGGCTCAGGGCAATTGGTTGGAATGGTGGCTTTCTGATGCTCGCTGTTGTCCTCATTTTTACCATTTTTGCAGTTTTAGCCTTTAGCAGAAAGAAGGAAACCGTTGTTCAGGAAATTATTCATTTGCGCGATTTGTCTAAACTCTGGACGGAGGATGGTTCCGGGGATGTCCATATTTCTGAGCTTTCTCCTTTATGGCGAGACGAGCAGTCTCTCTCTGAGGACAACAAAACTGCCCAACTTCGAAATCCCCGGGCAACGGCATTCATGGAAAACAATCTTAATAGTGTTTGGTTTAAAAAGTTTCCGCAGCAAAAGGCTGTTTGCGTTCGGTTATTGTCGTTACTCGATCAGCAAGGTCAGTGCCCTTCAGTGGTTGACATTCGTGGGGATGTAGAAGGAGGATGGGATGAAAACACGTACCAGCTTCTGGCAAGAATAAGCCTGCTGGATCATTCTCTTAACGTCGCCGAAGAGGTTATCCAACTGCTCTCTGAAAACAAGGCCTGGCATGTTATCCCCGACACAATGATCGCAGCCCTGGCCCACGATATGGGCAAACTTGAATCAATGCGAGGGTATCTCTATTCCGTGGGAGAACACCCTCTGGTCGCCGGACGCGCATTTACCGGAATCAGCGAGTTCGAAAAACTTCCCAAAAAGGATGAGATTCTTCAGGCAATAAAACTCCACCACAAGATGCCGAAAGGATTGCTCGGCAAAACACTGAAAAAAGCCGACCAGAAGGCAAGACAAAAGGAACTTGAGAGTACCACCCTACAAAAAGATTTTGCGGAGACTAAAGAACACGCGCCACCTCTATCAGTCACTACGGCTGATCAAGACACTAAAAACGTTGCAGCATGGCAAGCTCAAGCGGACATCTATGACGAAAGACTTGATACCAACCCCCAAAAGCCGAAGACCGCACCGCAACTGATCGACATTTCCTCATGGTTCGAGGCTTCACAGTTCTTGGATAATCTGAAACCCTATATAAACAAAATGTTTGGCCGCAGGTTTCTGGCGTTTTCCATGCCCGATGGTCATGTGTATTTCCAAGCCAAGGTACTTGAAGAGGTGGCACGCAAAATGGCGGAAAAGGCAGGATGCATGGATATCGCCACCATGGCACACAAGGACGAATCCATGCGAGGTGTCTTATTCACCATCGTTCATCAGTTCCGAGCCGAGCATGATGTTATTGACCGGGGGCTTATAAAAGACACCTTCTTCGGAGGATACTTTAACGTGACCCGGAAAATCGGTAAACCAATCAAAGGCTACTACACACCTTTTCATGCTGAGCCGTTCGGATCTATTGCCGAGATGGAACATGCCAAACCACAGATGTTGCGGGATATCATTAAAGTCAGTCCCTATCTCGACAACGATAATTCCGAGAACGAAAACTGATGAGCAGGGAATGGGAGAATAAGGGGCAAAATGATACCAATGCCCAGATTATCACCACCGATAGCGGCAGGATTTACAGGCCCAAGAATCTCTTGAATGCCATTTCTGAAGTCCAGCAATTTTTCGTCATCGAAAGCAAGGGCCAGAACATACCCAGTGAATTTCTAACTCTGGAGCGGACTCTCGATTTTTTCAAGATAGGATTAAAAAGTGGATTCCACGAAGGGTTTGTCCTTGTGTTGCTCTTTCCGGTATTTCATTTTTACCTTTTCCCGTTTGTCTTCAAACAGTTGGATTGGTTCAGCCACCTCATTTTCGGCAGCATCCCTTACCTCGTATTGCTGGTGAACACAGGCATGTGTTGCTATATCAGCCGCTATTATGTCGGAAACATCACCAGGAAGGCTATCAACTCCCTGCTCATGGGAAGGGCAATGTCCCTGTTGCTCAAGGCGTTCCTTGTATACGTTATCTACCTTGTGCTCTACCGGATAAGCACACCGGAAAATATCTGGAAACTCGCCCAGCAGTTTGGAACCAAAGCTCAGAGCATCTATACGGGATTCTTTGAAGTCAAACCCCATCTACTACCCGTCGCAACGGAGACTGCCGGCCTCATGTTGGTGGCCGCAATCTTTCCGTATGGGTCAGTGTACTTTCTGGATTTATGGCATAGACATCAAGTCAAAAAAAACAAAAGAACAATTTCAGCTTAACCGCAGGAGGCATACATGACCGAAAAAAATGACGCGAAACCATCCTGGCAGGACATTCAGGAGAAAAAAATCAATATGGCCAAGGAGCGTGGATCACGGGTATTGAAAGTGAACTCCCCACTTGGTTCAACCATGTTCGATATTCTACGACAATTTGACATGGCGTATGCACACTTCAAGGCAAGACTCGGGGAAATGAATGGCATTTCACACGAGGAAGGGGAAGAGTTGATGGCTGAGGGGCGAGAAATTGTTATGGCCTTCTCAGACTATACAGCGAGACTGAGCAAAAGAATCCGCTTTCGCTACTACACTCCCCGCGAGATTGATGCATTTATGAAAACTGAAGGTGAGGAACGTCAAGGATAACCTTGCAAGACAAGAGGTGCTTTGTTATTTCAATCAACACACTGTTTTTACTAACATTCAACCAAACACTAAAGAGAGCATTATGAATAAAGCCGACCTCATTGAAAAAGTAGCAAAAGATTGCGATATGACAAAGACGTTTGCAGAACAGGTTTTGAACAGCATACTTAGTGCGATCACCGATTCTGTTGCGGCTGGTGACAAAGTTTCTCTGATTGGTTTTGGCACATTTTCTGTGTCAGAAAGGGCCGCCCGTGAAGGACGAAACCCTCAAACCGGTAAAACCATCCAGATTTCTGCTCGTAAAGTCGTCAAGTTCAAGGCAGGAGCAAAACTTGCTGAATCTATCAACTAACGGCAGTTTTATTCTAATCCCAAGGAGTTGATCCGATCTACCGCTTTCAATTTGTGGTCATTAAGCAGATGGGTATAACGCTGCACCATCTGCATGGTCTTGTGCCCCAGTATCTCTGCCAAAGTGCGGAGATCCACACCAGCCATCAACAGGTGGCTGGCTGCGGTATGCCTCAGGTCATGAAGATGAACATCTTCGAGGCCTGCTTTGATTCTTACTGTTCCAAATGATTTTTTAAAATAGAGACAGGGAACATTCATAACGCTGGCTGAACGAAGACTACTTTGTGGCAAAAACACATATCCATTATTTTCCACTTCAGTCGGTTGAATTGAGCGAAGTACGCTCTCAGCTGTTTCAGTGAGTGGAACATAGCGCATATCGGTCTTTGTCACCTGCAGCTTTACAAGTCTATTCTCCAGATCAACGTCCGTCCATTTCAGGCCAGCCGCTTCACTTGGCCGCATTCCTGTATGCATCAGGACAAGAAGGTATGGAAATAATTTTTTGTTCTTGCTTGTCTTGGCACAATCTAAAAGTAATTGTGCCTCTTCCTTGGAAAGAAAACGAGTACGATTATTTCGTATTCGGGGTTTGCTTACCTCCAGAACCGGATTTTCCAAAGGCAATCCCCATTCACGGCGAGCGATATTAAATAAATGCGAAAGTAAAGCAAATTCCTTTTGAATCGTAGAGGGAGAAACTACTCTCAACCGCGCGTCTCTATAGGTAGCCAGACAATTTGGATTTATATTTGCCAACAAAGTCTCCGAACCGATCCCAGAAAGGATTGCCTTGGCAGAATCATGATCGCGACGCTCCGAGTTTGGTCGCTTCGTTGTTGATACCTGCTCCAAATATCTTTCAAGGACTTCAGACAAAGTGATTTTTCCAGCAGGACGAACATCTTGATATCGTCCCATTCGCATCCCTTTTTCGATATCGGCCGCCCAGTTCTTCGCTTCACCCTTTGTATCAAAGGTTCTTGCTATTGGATCAAAACCTTGTATCCGTACCGTTGCCGTATAGGTTGTCCTCTTTTTCCCTTTACGGGCCTGAATGCGCGCCATGACAGCCACCTCCAGCATCTTATTTGAGATATTTTTGTTCCATTTTTGTTCCACTTTAATGTCAATTAATCCAAAAAGAAAGCAGGAAACAGCAGTGAGAAATGGAACACGCCCAAATAAAAAAAGGGCTTAATCAGTTAATAACACTGATTAAGCCCTTGAATTTACTGGTGCCGGGACCAGGAATCGAACCAGGGACACACGGATTTTCAGTCCGTTGCTCTACCGACTGAGCTATCCCGGCGCCATGTTTTCGCGTTTTGAAGTGGTCTATTTACACAGAATTAAGGCAAGTGTCAACTCTTTTGA
>JBFHGS010000002.1:0-77234 GCA_041582995.1 Desulfopila sp.
ATATGATTTCTCTGACGAAAAACTTCGAGATTCTATAGGAGTTCTTCCCCTGAAATCAGCGGTAAATTAGCAATAGAAAAGCAACTACCTGAAAACTTATAGAATTTCCACAACTCAAGGACTAAGCCAAAATCCTGTGGTAGGTTATGTACCTTTGTTTAATGGAACCCAAATTTGGAAATGGAACTCCCAATTTCAGCCCGAGTTCTTGAAGTAAATTGGATTTATCCAGTTGTGAATTAAAAATTAACTACCATGTAGTTGATTTTCAGTAATTCCAAACTTATCTCTAGGAAATCCACTATTATCTTTGAAACCCATTGCAGTGAATGGACAACAATCAATACGTGGTTTGCTATCAATTAGATCTGCTATTTTAAGCAACCAGGTCGAACCGGGACCGATTTTTTTGATGAGATACCAAATTACAGCAATACGCCCATATAGCTTTTTACGTCCGTGCTCATCGAGATTCAGCACCTGGAAATAGGGATCGTTTTTAACTCCTTTCAAACTAATTGGGTTTGAAAAATCACGGTTCCAAATTCTTCCATGATGAGCACACTTGTTTCGTAACAAACCAATTTCTATTAGCCAATTCGTTAGCATAGCTGGATTGTCTAAATCCAGTCTCTTCGTCACGAGATTCTGGCATCGCCCATTCATGTTTTCGAAATATTTAGACATCAATCCATAGTCCCAGCACTCAACAACAGCCCAAAAAGGTATAGGCTTGTTATTTGCTTTATGCGAAACAATAGAATCCTCTTTGCTTATTGCAACTAGGTGATTTAAACGAGAAAGCCACTCGAACCAATGATTGATGACTTTGCCATTTTTTCTTTTAGTCTGAATGACTTTAGGGTTGATAAACTCTTCTTTCTCGTATGCTAAAGAGTCTATCTTGCCTACTTCATGCGCGATGATACTTCTCATATAGATTTCAATTCGCTCAACAGCATCAAGTATGAGTTGACGTAATTTCTTGTCAAACAAGTATAAATCTATAACATCACTGATGTTTACGTTTTCTTGAAAAGCATCAAGCCTTAAGGGTAATTTGGTTTTTTCATCTTTTAAGTAATCCCCATTGTCATCTATCTTAGGTCTTCTGCAGGGGTACCAAAAACCGCTCAAACGGTAATAACCAATCTGGGAGAGTTTACGGGTAGCGCGGTCTACGTCGTCAATGACCATGCCACGATCTCTGAGTTTTTCTATCAACTCAGGGTAGTCACAATGGGGTTTTGTAATGAAATTGGACATTTAGGAGGGTAGAAACAAGAAGGCCCGACCGTAATACAGATCAAGTCTGTACCAGGGGATCGGGCACCGTTAGGGACACTATGCGGTATATTAACGAAGTAGTCAATAATTATTTTCACAAATACCACACTCAGATTAATCCGGTTGGGCTGTACAGTTGCACCGGCCCAAATGAAAGATAATGCCCCTTTTGTTCAGGTAGGGGCAACACCCAAGTGGTTACTTTTTCATAGCATCATCGTATACAGGTATCCGAAAAACCTTCTTGCCATACTGCTTGGCATAGATTCTGGTGCCATCCTTTTTAGTGATCCAGGGACGAAAAATGTAGTCGACTACTGTTCTTTTTTGCTCTAGACATAGTCCAGGTTGTTTGTTAATATTTTGCATAAATATCTCCTTTGAGGAGGGGAAATTGTTAGAAAGGATCGCCTCGGCCGCCAAACCTGTGCGATCCTTTCTTGTTTTTATACCCACATTGGGTCTATCAAATTGCTCATCCATTACTTTACACTCTTCTGTGTTTCTCACCTTTAACTGTGTGCTTATCTTTCACACAGTCGCCATCAGCCATCTTTAGTTTATTTCATAAACACTCTCCTTTCCTTCACCTACGCAAAGGGTCTGACGTTGTAGTACATGCGTTTCTCAAAAAAAAATCCCCACCAAGCGCAATGCCTGTGGGGATTTTAAAACTATGTAATAGCGTAACCTGAAAATCAACTTCTGTACTTATACCTCAAAATCTTACTCCTTCTCATCAGCTAACTTCTTCGCTTCATTTACGGACCGAATAATAACACGACTTGGCCCATTGATCAATAATAAAATCAACATACAGTATGCTTAGACTCCGTGCATACTGTATATAGTGCATCGCTCCGTTTCTAATACGAAAAATCATTAAAATTGCATATGATGCCAATACTTTCCGATAATATCTGCACTTTGCCTTGACTCCAAAATGATAGAAGAGGGGAGTTCCCTGGAGCTGGCCACGGAGATCCAAGGCCGGAAGATCGCCCTGGACAGCGGCCCGATTTTAACCGGCTGCGGGTGGTTGGAGCGATAGCGGAAATCACTTGGAGACGGAATAAAAAAAACGAAGCTGGTGATCAGGGAAGCTGGAGGCCGGTCTATCTTCAACATATAAAAGAATCGTCCAGAAGATATTCTGTGCTGGCCGGTGCCGTCCGGATCGGCGGCGAGGTGTTATTGGAAATGATGGCAACTGGTGAATCAGATGAATCCGGTTGGGCTATACGGTTTCAGATCTATTGCCTTACCTTGACCTACGATTTCTTTTCACTGGTAGGAGCAGGAGAATCGAATATTGAAATTGAATTACCAGATTCACCATAACCTATAAGTTTATCAGCTTCTTCAAGAGATGTAGGTTTTCTTGTCATGAATAAAACCTCTCTGTTTAGTTTTTGTTCTGGAGCCGGTGCCGGTGGAGATCCGCAGTCGCTCCGGCTTGGCTATATGGTTTCAACAGCATGGCATACATCTTGTCTGTTATCATACTTTGTTTCAGACGAGAGATGGGTGTGAGGTCTTCCATTTAACGAATTGCTTCAGCGTCTAGTTACTGGGTATTGGCTATAGGTTTTGCCTTGAAGTAAGCGACCAGCCTTCTTCTTATTTCTGCCTCCCCATTGTTTGAAAAAGAATGGCACATCATTGGTCAAGCAGTTATCTCTTATATCTAATACCCAGGACTCTTCAACAGGCCTCGCTCTTGGACCAGACTCACCTCCTGTGATGACCCAATCGATTCCATTTAGATCTAATGCTTTCAAAGAGGTGATCATGGGTTCAATAGAAAGAAATTTAGTTGATGCCGGTACTCCTTTGAGATCGTTTACTCTATTTCTGTATGTCTCAGATTCAACGGTCACACCCAGCCAAATATTTTTCGGCCAAGGAAGGTGTTTAGATAATTCTAGCATTCTGGATGAACGTTTGGTCAGAACCTGGAAAATATGGTGTTCAGCTTGTTCCATCGTGTCGAACAATTGTTGTATAAATGCAGCGGGTACTGCAGGGTGAAATATATCACTCATTGAACAAACAAAAACCATACGTGGCTTCTTCCATTTTAGAGGGACCGCAATTAGATCAGAGTGTATTGTTACGTTAAATCCATCTTTGTATCGTTTATTACCCATGGCTTTGAGTCGTTTTGCCATGATGGCCGCATAACAATTGTCACACCCAGCACTGATTGGAGTGCACCCTGTGATAGGATTCCAAGTTACGTCAGTCCACTCAATTCTTGTCTTGTTCATTGTAATTTCAGCCTAATTTCAACTTTACGACCATTCTTTTTGGAAGCATCTGTATGAGTGAGATAATAGCCTCTGGCTGGTTTCCCGTCTAGTGAAGTTATGTTTATTAAAATTCTTTCTGCTTTCTTTAAGTAATCAAGAGCTTCCTTTGTATGCTTTGGAAGATAACAGTGTTTTAGCCCAAAATGATACAGATCTTTGTTAGTGACTGGGCCAGACTCGCGCAAATAATTTTCAAGCAATTTTGGGTATGGAGAGAACTCAATTCCACTAGAAACAGAAAATAGATCCCACTGTTTGCCTAATGTAAAACCTCTCCCGTGCGCTTGGTCGAGTTGCCACTTAGTTTCTAACATTTTCTCGTAGCCGAGAGTGTTTCTAGTGAAAAAGATTAGGCAGTATGTGTTGGAAGCATCTCTTTGTAGGGTGAATGTATCAATATAGAAATGCTCTGGAAGCAAGTAATCAATAAATTGTTGTTTTAATTTATCTATGAAATCAAATACAGATGTGAATGATTGCGGTTGACCACCATAGAGTTCGAGCAGAAAGGTATAAAGATGTTCTGACCCTGGATGACGGGTTGTGAAAGAGCTCTCTGCAAAACGATACATCATGGTCGCAGGTAAGAACAATACCAGTTCTGCATTTCGATTCGAAAGAATGGTTTTTAGTGTGTTGGGCTTTACTTCTTTGTACCCATATGGATCAATGAAAAATAGAGACTTTGCTCTCGTTGAACTTTCGGAGTCTGAAATTGCAAATGGGAGAATTTCGGAGAAGTCTTTATCATGGCATTGGAATTGTATAAAAGGGTGAAGCTTTATAGCACTGCAGAATTTCTCGACACGATCAATTTTCTTTCTGTCCCGCTCAATCTCAGATAACCCGCTATCATTGAATATGAATTTTATTACTGGACTATTTCCCGAATTATCTTTTAATTGTTTATTCGCTTTCTTAATACCAGCTATTGGGCTTCCTTCATGCCCATCTGTGTAAATACCCTCACCACAGAACAAATCGTAAATGTTGATTGACTTTACATGCACTGTGTTGCAGAGGACGGCAAGGTATTTTTCGAGGTAACGAGAGTACAAATCCACCTTTGCGATGGAGTGTTCTTTCATTACAGTTTTCACATCATTTTGGGTTTTCATGCATAATGCTCCCTAATATTATATGATTAAAGGTAGCTGCATCGTTATTAAAAAGTGATGTTTTACAGTTCGAAGTGGCAATTACCACCACAACGTAGTGTTTTAATTTTTACATATCAGAGCGTTACACCAATTACTAACAACTGCTTGGCGCATTTACAACTGCTCATTAACTAGAGAAATGGTATTTGATGTAGGGTGAGAAGTTGGAATAGTAGTAGGAGGTTAGTAACTGCGAATGCTTGGTGTAAATTAGCCGGTGTTTTAATGCAGTTCTTGAAGAAGAGAGGCAGCAACGCGGGGATGGGTGGTCCCCGCATCGACCTTTTAGAGAAGATATGAGAATATGTGGCTACTATAGCTGACGATTTTAGTGCGGAGCTGGATGTATTGTTGGTCAAACACTGCTCATACGTGTCAATATTCTCTTGACCATAGGGGTAGGGTCAGATTCAGGTGATGTCCAGTCTGCTCTGCTAGGATGGGTAGCAACAATAACTTTGATTCCATCATCATTTGTGAATGCAGTACTTGTCCATCTTCTGTTATTATTAATCCGGCGGGCAATTAGATCTAATCTCGGGTGCCAGAATTACGGAACAATGTAGATATGCATCACTGTTCATGTGGTGAGAATGACCACCGGGTTAATAACCCACCACAAGAAGCGTATTTTGGCACAACGCCCAAAAAGGTATATTTGGAAGATTAACCGCTACAGGTAGGCGTGTTGCACTTATTACTTGAATTCAGTGACAGGTCAACAATCTCTGAATCAGAGTTACCCGTAATTTTCTCTATAAATGTATTCAATTTCTAGTTTGTTAAATATTTTTAATCTAATGAAATAGATACATAACATCCATTATTTCCAAGATTGTTTATCCATTTTTTTTGATTTATTGTTAATTTTAAATTCTTGTTACCACGAATACTAACGGAAACCATTTTACTTAACTTTGTTATATTATCAGGAAGTCTTAATAAACTATTATTATCATTAATTATTAAACTTTGCAACTTGCTCAAATCTCCGATCTCTTCAGGTAAAAAAACAATTGAAGAGCAGTTACTTATATTTAAATCCGTTAAGCTCTTTAACTCTCCAATTTCTTTAGGAATATGCTCAATATTCTCTACCGCAATATCCAAACTCTTTAAAGAAATTAATTTACCAATTTCTTTAGGGATATCTGTTTTTAATTTAATCGGTAATAAATCGGGATCAAGAAGACCGGCAATTGAATAATCTTCAAGAAGTTTTAGTTCATTAACATCTCTAGGTAATGGAGTAAATGTAGATACCCAATCAATATTCCAATTTTCATTGAGTTTATTTTTTTCTTCCCATTCCCAAAGAGTTTCAATCCAACTTTCCATATTTATTTATTTTTAATATTCACGAAACATGATGATTTAATACCATCAAGGTAGGACGGCCAGTTACCGGACCGCCCCTCACAGATCCCTGCGTGCGGTATTCCCGCACAAGGCCCTCGGCATTGCTGGGTTTCGGACTTTGAACCTCAACTGGACGAAAAAGTACGCTAAACTGATAAAAACCATCTGAAGCAGTATAAATTTAGTGGACACGAAATTCCCACCTCAGGATATACAAAGATCCGCTATCAAAACGAGTAGGGAGGTTTACCCCGCAGGTTGTCTAGGATGACCTGCATCAAAACAGCGGCTATTCACTCAAATCGTACCTTTTCATATGCCCCCCTTCGTCGCAAGCACTACGTCCTTATACACAGCTTTCCTCTGCAAAAACTTATTCAAGTTTGTTATTTCTGGACATTTAACTTATCTAATAATTCCAGAGTAAGATCGTTTAGCTTATTGTGATATTCTTCTTGTTTTAGATTCATTTTTCCACCAAACAAATCATTAAAGAAGGAACTGTGCTGCTTGTATAATTGTAATTCTCTTTCAATTTTTGGAATATATTCGCTCATAAGATCAATAACAAAACGGTCGTATTTTATAGCCTCTGTTAGTTGGGTATTTGCTTGTACTTTTAAATCAAAAAGCTTACTTGATTCATCGACTAATTTACCTTTCTGATCTTTAACAGTATCTACTTTTTTGTATGAATTTTTAGTCGTAAAAAAAACAATTGGGGCAGCGACTATGCCACCAAGCACCCAGAAGCCACCTACCATGCCGGCACCTCCTGTTGCAAGTGAACCACCACCAAACCATGCTAATGTGGCATTGGTAGCAGCAACACCTGATAATGATGAAATTGCAGTACCAGTTGAAGCAGAACCAATTAATGAAACTAGTCCCCAAGCACCAATTGCAGTAGTCCCCCCCACCAAACCACCGAAGCCAACGCTTAGCGATGTATTAAAACCTGAATTGAATTTGCTGTATAGATTCAGAGTTTGTTGTTTATTAGAAGCGTTGTTAGGTTTGGATTTTAAGATTTTTGCTACTGGTTTAAGCACTTCATTTAATCTACTTAATTGTTTTCCGATCGAAGATAGGCTTTCATTGGTGCGATATTCAGTTTTCTTTAGGCGGTTAAGTGTGGGTTTGTAGATTGCTTCGTACATATCCGAATAGTGCTTGTTGTGCATTTCTAGCATATACGAGCCACCAAGTGAAACTATACCACTTAAAATTTTGCCCGTATTATTCAAGATGCCTCTCTTTGTATCCGTGGATACATAAAAATCTACTTCCTCAAATACGTCCGAAAGACATGAAAATGAACCATCTGATATTTCTTTAAGTGACTTTCCATCACAGTTAGTTGTTTCTTTATACGCCAGTACTGAATTACCTGTGCGCTTATATGCTTTAATGAATGATTCCATTAGTTAATTTTCTCATACTGAATTATTTTACACAAAGACTGTAAATGTCAAATGGGATATTATTCTTGCCTATGAGGACCTGGAAGGTAAGGGACTATTATACGGATCATCATTTTCATCTTAGATGTTTTTTGAAATAATTGTATTGGAACAAAAGTTGTTTACAGCCATTTTAGCTATAGGCTATAGATAAGGTTTCCTACTGTTAATAACAGTAAAATAACAATAAGAATATTTGATACCATATGGTTTTTTGCGTTTCTAGAAAGTTGAAGTTGAATATCCTCGCTGGATGAGTTTATATTCTTAATAATCGATTTATTACTTTGATTCATTTCTGACATGTTATTTTCGTTATAGATCTTGATTTTTTCGATTAGATCATTTTTAGCAACGGTGATTTGCTGAGATAGTTCATTAATTCTATGCTCGCTTATTTCTTCAAGTATTTCCTGTGAAATACGGTTTTCTTCTAAAACCTTACCAATCTCTATTTTAACTACATTTAAAGCAGCAGTAACATCTTTAGTTATAGGCTGCAAATCACCAGCAATACGGCTATTTGTTTGTATTGAATTTTGAAGCTTTTGGCTTATTTCACCTATCTCAATCTGCATGGATTGAAGACGATGAATAGCTTCATAGAACTCGTTGATCTCCCCACATTGACGTTCTAGTTCATCTATAACGCCCGCAAGCCTATCTATTTTTTCTGCCATCTGAATTCCTTCAATTTTTTTGATACGTTAGCGAGTCTACTGCTTTGAGCATTTACCAAAATGCCAAGTGAAACATCATCACTATAATTTCGATAGAATTTATCAATAATCTCATCATTGTTGAATACTTGATGTACGGATTCAACTATGCTCCCCTTCTGAGAATTAGTGAGCATGGAGGTGATTTCAATTATTTTGTTAATTATACTACTTATTGCATTGTCGTCGTATTCCTTGATTTTGTTGATTGCAGATACAAAACGTTGACGTCCATCAGCGTCATCAAAATCATCTAGATGTAGACGAATGATACCGCTCATCAGATCAAGTCCAACGTTATTCATGTAACTCTCAAGAAAACGACTCAACTGATCTTTCAGCTCATTTATAGCCTCGAGACTTATCATTTCATCAGTTCGCTTGTTGTTGCGGATGACATAAAAAGGGTCAAACCAACGTTCATGTTCATGAGGTTTGTCGGCAATATGCTGGAGAATATTGCTAGATTCGTTGAATTTAAAATATCCTTCGAGGGCACTCTTAAACTCAGCGTTTGATATATCACCCTGAGCCAAAGAACTACATTGGTCGTATACATTTTTCAGGGACTGTCTTCGATTATAGGCGAAATGCTCATAAGACCAGAGCAAAAGAACAAGAAAATAGAATTGGACGTCGTTGAATTTCCCTGAGAGTTTACCACTTACCAAATACCGGTAATGGTCTGTTGGGTTTGCAATTATTTCTCTCAGTGTAAAATCTTTGTCATATTTGGCGATGTTATTCTCTAAATTCTGTCGAATTAGATCATCCGTCACTCGGTGGAAGGTGATTTCGAAGACACCTCGGAAAAAATCTTCAACCGTCCAATCTTGGATTATCCCTAATTGTAAGAGTCTATATATCGCTTTCTCAACCTTTGACTTGATCGTTCCAAGACTTGATGCTACAACAACTATATTTAAATTTTGCCCTTCTGTTGGATAGTATTGGGTATACAAACGGTACATCAACTTGTACTCATTGTTGACAGTGTCTAGGTTGTTCACCATCATGAAGAGATTAGTATTGATATCACCAGCATGGTAGGTCTTTTTAGTTAGTTCGTTTAATTTGTCGACAGTTACCGTTGGCTCCCATATCTCCTTTAACACGTTTACATTAGGATCGCGTGTCAATAGGACGTAACAATCTGCAGGAGTTTCTTGAAAGAGTTGCTTGTCTCGACCAGCCCGTCCTGCCTCTTGATATAAGGCCTCCATGGATCCTGGGATGCCGTAGTGAATCGTATATGCAACATTACCCTTATTCACCCCCATGCCGAAAGCCTTGGTAGCAGCAAGCAAATGATACTTGTTGTCTTTAAAGTCCGTTTGAGCGCTATATTTTAGTGTATCAAATGTTTGATTTTGCATAATTGGATTGCCAGCTACCCTTGGGACAGATCCCGCAAAATATCGAACTTCTAGCTTTAATGCGGTTGTTAGTCGCGAAGAGAGGTAATAGCATCCTTTATTGCCGTTCACATGTGGAGTGAAGATGATTCCGCACTTCTTCTCCTCTTCAGTAGAGGCGTGATGATTCCACTTGTTTTCAAGACTCTGCAGGAGGTTTGTTAGGGCCTTTTCCTTCTGGGATGAATCGTCAATTACATCGAAACGCAACTCACGACGTGTAAAATCCGGAGGAGTCTTAACGTTCTCATTTGGAATCTTGAATTCGCTCTGAATGTCTTTGAGGACATTTACTGATGCAGTAGCTGTTAACCCGATATATTTTGCTTCCGGCGATAGATTTTCAATGGTATTGGCAAGGTTAAGGTAGGAGATTCGGAAGTCATGACCCCACTCAGATAGACAGTGAACCTCATCTATAACCGCATAGGCAAAAGATTTATCCACGTTTATAAGGCTCAGCTGCTCCCTGAATTTTTTAGTTTGGAACCGTTCAGGGGATATAAAAATTATGAAATATTTTCCTTGTCCAAAGTCTACCTGCACTTGCGTTTTTTGATCAGATGAGAGGTCACTTGTTATATAATTTGTCCTAGTGAACAGTATTCGATCAAGGTCCACTTTTTGGTCGTACATTAAGCTCTTGATTGGACAGACGACAAAGCTGATCGATGGCTGTAATATGGCAGCTAATTGGTAGCAAATAGACTTACCTGATCCGGTTGGGAGCAGCCCGATTGTATCTTTTCGGGACAGAGCCGAAGTAATGATTGCAAGTTGCCCGTCCCTGAAATCAACATCATCAAGAAATGGGAGAAAGATATTACTCAGGAAAAACAATAGGTTTTGTCGATGTGTACTCTTGTTTGAAAAAATTAGGCTGTATGCCAACGGCTCAAACGTTGAAATTCTGAAGAGATCGTAATCTCTAAACTCGACAGTGGTCATTTTTGCAGACGTACTCGCTTTAAAGTACCTATATTCATCGATGTAGTGTGTTCGCACATAGATAACATCAGGGGATGTTTGGAATTCGTCTGTAAAACGCTGAGTTAAACTGAAATCAATTTTTACAATTGAGGGTTTGTTAGAAAATCTTTCGTTTTCGCGCAGATAGCTAATATTAAAATCGAAGTTCTGAAAGTTGATATTCTGAAGGGCAAATATGTTTTTTAACCAAATATTCAGATCATTTATTGCAAGATTGGCAACAGAAACAGACTCATGATCCCGAATCTCAATATCCCACTTTTTATTGAAATGGAGGACTCCTGCTTCTATCAAATCCAAGAAGAGGAGCTGTAGTCGCATAATCGCTGTTGCCTGTATTATTGGGTGCTTGCTATCAATACCGTTTTGGAAAGATTTTTTATAATCGTTCAACGTTAACAGGGCTGGATCAAGTTTCTTCCTTTCTTCACCTAAGAGGGCTGCCGCTTCAATTGTATGTAGGATGGTTCCTATCTTCTCTTTGAAGATCTCATTCTCTGATGAAATTTCTGCAATATTGAATCGGACGGTTTCAATTCCATACTTTTTTGTATGCGCATCGCGAAGACGATCGAAATTTGGATTGTCTTTGTGCTGTTTCCCATCAATCTCAATGATTAGACCGGCCTGTGGTAGATAGAAATCTACATGGTTATCATGAAACTCTTGGATATATGTTTGTGTTATATCGTATATCGTTACCTCTGGCAGAATCAATTCGCGTACAAAAATGTACTCGCCGAGGTTTTTTGGCAGTATCTTGTCGAAGAAAACCTGAGCCGGGTTGAATTCCTTTTCGGGATGACCTTTTATTTGCCTTGCCCATTTGGTTCTTTCATTACCTAACAGAGCGATACCTTTTTTGAAATCTGCTCTTTTGTGGATTTCTCCTAGTTCCCCTCGGAGGTATCGAGATAATAGCGTTGGTTTCCCTCTTTGGAGGATGTTTTTCAGGATATAGATCCCTGAAAGATATTTTCTGTCTTCAATTTCTGCCCCGATGGAATAACCGGGGATATTTTGAAATACGAAATTATGATTTGTATGGCTGTAGTTTGCGGAATAGGATTTTTGTACTAAACGCCACGGCGCTCTATCTTCCCTGAACTTCTTTATATCTCGACGATCTGCTTGTAATTCACCCAATAGTAAATTGTTGTGAGACAGCACCCTGTCAAGAGGGTAGCTATAACCAGTTTTTACTAAAGTAAATATATGGACTTTGCCAGACTTGAACTCAGTATTTAGCGCTCTTGTTATTTCGCTTGTTGTTGCCCCAGTTGTATAAACATCATCGATGATAAGGAATGATGGGGTTAATACCTTCCCTATCAGTGCCTCTCGATTGACAATATAAGTGTTTTGGATTTGCTGATGTCGCTGGTGCCTGTTAAGAGTTGTCGATTTGGGAGTGGACCTCGTTTTCTTAAGCAAATCTGGAACGTATTGGGCACCGAGACGTTTTGAAAGAGCATTGCCAATTACATCAATCGGAGACTCGGTATTTTCAACTTCTGCATGGCCGCGGGATCTAACAATGATGTCTACATGGGGCAGATCACCCGCTTTTTCTATAGTGACATCTCGCCATCTTCGCAAGGTTTTGTCATCATTGTCCTTAAAATCCCATATTGCTGGTTTTATAGGATCCTCGTAATATCCAAGATAATAGTGATTTCCGTTCTGCAATAGCTTTAGGCTTGCAGGGGAGAGAGTGGGTTCATTCTTTTGAAAGATATGGGCAAGTATGGTTTGAAAATCTATCTTTGTTACATCTGGTGATGTCACTGATCCCCACTGTACAGCCAGGAACTGAACTTTCGAGGATTCGGCACATTTTTGATCCAGATCACTGTTTCCTACATAGAGGACTTCATTAGGAGAAAGATCAAAATGTGAAAGGATTTTGTTGACGCAGTCAGGGGCAGGTTTGTGATGTGCAACATCATGGTAGCCAACTAAAAAATCTGCTTTGAGGTTAAACTCACTAAGCAGTTTATTTGCGTATTTTGATGGAGAGTTGGTCGCTATCGCAATTTTTATGTCGCTGTTGCGCAGCATTTTAAAGAGGGTACTTGCCCCCTCATATGCGCTGCATTTCTTAAGCTGAGAGTATACAACCTTCCAGTTGCCTTTATCTCTCAATCCTTCAATTGGACTTGTATCTACAACCGTCTGGTCTAAATCAAAAATTATGCACCTGATCAAAATAACGTTCCCTGCTTTTGGGTATGACTGGTTTGTTCCGTCATTGAAATCAATTCGCTTTGCTTTCTGTCCAATTCATCTAGCAATCGAACATAGTCTGCCTTTGTATAAGAAATTACCGTTTTTTCCTTCGAAAGATGAATGATGCCAGAAAGTTGTGGGATGTCATTTGATTCATAACCACTGAGTACAGGATCAGGCACAAAAACGAGGCGGTTGTTTGCTATCGCTGCGTTCACAGCATGCATAGTACCTCCATTTATTGTAGTTTCTATTGGAATGGCAGCGAGGGATAAGCCACTTTGAATACGGTCTCTTTGGGCGAAATACGCTGGATGAATTTTGGTCCCTGGTTCATTTTCAGAGAGCAAGAGCCCCCTTTCGGCAACGATTTGATTTGCTAGACTTTTATTCGATGTAGGTGCGATGTTGTCCACATCTACCAAAACGGCAATAGTCTTCCCTTTCGATGCTAAGGTTGTTTTATGGGCAACAGAGTCTATACCTAAAGCGAGTCCGCTTACAATTGTGTAATCTTTAGAAACAAAATACTGCACCGTTCGTTCGGCAATTATTGCACCATGTGAAGTATTCATTCGTGTGCCGACAACAGCTATATTTCGGTGTAGTCGTAATAGTTCTATGTTGCCTTTACAGTATATTAGTACAGGTGGATCCTTTATAATCCGCAACTGGGCAGGATATAGATCATCCAGAATAGAGATAACATTGACACCCTGCGCGACATAGGTGGAGATATTTTCCTCTGCATCCCTTATTGCATCAGTAAGTGTATCTTGATGAAAAAAGGCCTTCAGTGGATTAAGGAATCGTTTACCTAAAGATATCGAACAGAGATCTTTATAGTCAACTTGCTGGAGTTCAGTGATTGAACGTTCCTGCATGTAATCAATAATTTTAATGGTTGTGGACGAGCCTATGCCACGGATTTTTGTGAGTGCATACACGATATTTGTTTTCATATGACCACCTCCGTTATGGAAAATAATTTTACCAGAGGTGTTACAGACACCCGTGGCAATCTAGTCAGATTGCTCAACTCTTTAAGAATAAAATTTCAGTCATCCCGGCTACAACGATCTACCACTTCGATCGCAGATTTTTAGGACCA
This sequence comes from Desulfopila sp., assembly GCA_041582995.1. GTDB lineage: Bacteria > Desulfobacterota > Desulfobulbia > Desulfobulbales > Desulfocapsaceae > Desulfopila. The sequence continues at coordinate 14,046 of JBFHGS010000002.1, forward strand.
GAAAAACCCCTTTCTACTATTTGAACTTAATTGTAGTCATTTTAGACTACTTAATTCCTCACTCATGTCGATGCAACTGGAGTTCAATTCCTGCTTCCTATTTCGTACACCTGCTATTTACTCTGGTATATTTCCGTAGTTTCGTAATCATATTTTTGTGTACCAGGGCTCTGTGAGAGTACAAAAGGCTACTGCCGGAGCATAACTGATCTATGAACATAACGAGAATACTTCTTTAGTACAGCATTTCACAATCAGCAATGTTTTTTCAATATTTACAGGAGGGTGTGAAACGTGCTAGGCACCTCATCAATGCTGCGAAAGTGACAAAGTATTAGTTGGATAGAAGAATAAAACTATTGCCGCCCTTGAAGAAACAGCTTGGACTAGACAAGCAGGTACTCACTTGTTGGCGTAATGACCGGGTAGCTGCGATGAGTGCCAACTTTTTCAATAGCCGCTGTTCTGATGCAAATCTCTCTGTTCTGAGAATCCGGTTTAGTTATAAGGCTTTAAAGGCAATGAATGTTGTAACTTAGATCCTACGTTGAGGAACTGCTTCTTCCACTACCGTCATACCATCAGTTTTATAATGATTGAAAACCACACCATCCTTTTTTCTTTTCAGCTTTAATAAGGTTCGCCCCAAGTCACCAGGATTACCATCAGAGATTTCAATAATCTTGAAAACACCTAACTTGCCTTCAAAAACAAACACTATTTCGTCGCCTACATTCATCTATTCACCCAATATTCTAATGTTTTGTCCATTCGTAGAGATTTCCACCCGGGCCTGAGTTGTTCGCTACAACTATACAGGGTGCAATTCTTTACCTATTGCCAAGAATAGCTTACGTTTTATGATACATATGAAAAATCAATGGTTTCCATTCCCTCCCTCACTACAATCATGCTCATCCCATTCTCTTTATGATTGAGATGAAACACGATCAGCTATCGTAATCTGACCCGCACTTTTTCTACTCCTGGTTGTTGCGGTTTTGTTGTATCAGCTCAAGAATGCAATCGATAATCCTAGATGATGTGGGAGCTAAATCTACCGTTGCACTGAGTATAGTGGACCCAATATTTCAGACATCAGTTTAAGTTGCACGTAACCAAAAGGAATGGCACCGATGAGTGATGCAAAAAAGAGAAAGACCCACTCTCCCGAATTTAAGGCAAAGGTAGGTCTGGAAGCGTTACGAGGGCAAAAGACAATTAATGAGATCGGTCAGGAATATGGCGTTCATCCGGTAATGGTCGGGCAGTGGAAGAAGGAAATACAGGATCAAGCCAAGTCTCTTTTTGAGGGAAAGCGTGGTCCCACACCTGTTGCTGCACATCGAGAACCTGAACGGCTGTACAGCGAGATAGGTAAGTTGAAGATGGAACTTGACTGGTTTAAAAAAAAGTCAGGGATCAGCCAGTCATGATGCGTAGAAGCTGGATTGACCAAGCAGATAAGATTCCAATTGCTCGACAATGCTCGCTGTCAGGAGTCTCTCGTTCCACGCTTTACGCGTCGAAAAAGAAAGAGAAACCTGATGAAACCGATTTACTTCTGAGCAGCTTGATTGACAAAGAATACACCAAGCACCCATTCTATGGCAGTCGCCGGATGGCAGTGATCATCAAAAAGATGGGGTACAGGGTCAATCGTAAGCGAGTTCAGCGCCTTATGCGCATGATGGGCCTAGCTGGGATGGCGCCAGGACCGAAAACAAGCCGTCCACACCTTGAACATAAAGTGTATCCCTACATATTGCGAGGTGTTGCAGTAATTAGACCTAACCAGGTTTGGGGAACGGACATTACCTATATACGGCTCGCCCGTGGCTTTGCCTACCTTGTTGCGATCATCGACTGGTATTCCCGGCGTGTGCTGAGTTGGCGAATCAGTAATAGTATGGAAGCAACGTTTTGCGTCGATTGCCTGGAGGAAGCTTTGCGTACACACGGTAAGCCGGAAATTTTCAATAGTGACCAAGGATCCCAGTTTACCAGTGATGCCTTCACGAGCGTGTTGAAACGTGAAGGAATACTTATCAGTATGGATGGAAGAGGACGAGCATTCGACAACATTTTCGTTGAACGACTATGGCGCAATGTCAAATATGAGGATGTGTACCTGAACGGTTATAGCACAATAACGGAGTTGACTGCAGGACTGGCCAAATACTTCATTTTTTATAACACCGAACGTCCACATCAAGCCTTAGGGGATATGACTCCTGATGTTGTATATCGAACAGCAATCGGCGGAGGAGCTGAGATTAAGGACAAATACCCACGTGCTGTGGATGAAGTCCCTGTTCCGCTACGCTCCACAGAGACTTCATCCACAGCAGAGGCAGGAGTAGAAATTGTAAATAGAAGCACAGTCGGGTCGTATTTCCCAACTGTTATAGAAAATGAATGTGCAGCTTAAATTCTGTGGTTAATTGTCTTGACTCTGGGGTCCACTTTACTCCCGCTCTACCTGAGCGGCGGCAATCCTCAGACTGGATTTTTGAGGGATTCTCTGAGAAGATCTTCCAAAATGGAGAGCTTGTTTTCGAGGTCGTCCACCTTGGTACGGGAGGTTTCTCCAACCTGTTGGGTGCCGATAGTATCATAGAAGGTGGTGATCAAGCTCTTGAGCAGTTCACCGTAACTGGTGCCCGATTCAAGGATTGCCATTCCCTTGAGTAGGACCTCAGAAGTGTCCGGAGAGAGTGCATCCTCCTCCGGTTGTTGAGGTTGGTTGCAATTTTCACACACCTCTCCATTGGCTGGCAGGGTACCTTTCCCATAGGCGCGCGTTTGGGAGCGATCCAGCGCCCCCACCTCACTGAGTTGTCTTCCCATTGCCAGCATTTTTTCATAGTCCATGCTGAAATAATGGGCGATTTTCTCCCGTACCATCTCTGAGCCATCCTTACGCCCTTTGACGATCGCATTAAGGTAGCCGCGGTCGATCCCCTGCGTCGACGCTAAGCGAGCCTGCGCTCCTCTCCCCTCCAGCTCTAACAGGTGCGATAATGCCGCACGAAAATGATTCGTACTAAATTGAGCCATAAGTCAATAATAGACCAATTGATCAATTTTTCAAGAAATTCTACTCTTTGCCTAACAAATTTAATCATTTTTTATTGACAATGTTCTATTTTTGAAAAAAATATAGACCATGCAGACTACAAAAAAGATCATAACCCAGAAAGAGATTGCCAGGCAGGCTGACATCGGTCCTGATTTTCTCAGCCACATACTCCATGGTCGTAGAAACTGTCCTCGAGCCGTTGCCGAGCGGCTGGAGGTAATAACCGGCATCGACAAGTCCACTTGGGTCTGGGGCGAACGCACAGATCTGCGGGCAGCGATGTACGAGGTGTGCAGACGATGATTCGAGACACCCCCATGACCATCGATGAAGCGGCCAAGCTGGCAAAGTGCAGCTACCACACGATCCACCGTGCTATCAAACGTGGAGACCTGGTGGCCTACAAACCAGGAAGAAATGTGCTGATTCTTGAACAGGATCTCAACGATTGGTTCAAGTCCAAGCAAGTGCAGGCGGTTCGCCAGGGACGACCTCGGCAACGAATCGTGGTCCACAGCAGATAGACTGATAATGTGGTCACCGACTCGTCCAAACACCTTACCGCTTCACAATGCTTTACACCTACTGGACCACCTCGCACAGGCCTTCCGATAATCTCTTCTGTAGCAGCCGACAACTATCTTCACCTGCTCTCACCGGAAATTCGCGACAAGCTCCAGGAACTCGAGGGCAAGTTACAGTTGCCACCATGGCCCAGGGAGACACGCGGCATACCCAACATCTGCCTGCGCTCCGCCCTGTTTGGTCTAGTTAAACGCGGCAACAGACAGGCGCTGAAAAATGCTTCGATATTCACAGTTAAAGGGCTGACCATCCGTTACACTGGCTGGCAGCTCGATCAGGGTGATTTCGATGTGCTCGTACAGGCCCTGCATCTGCATCAGTGTGATACCAGTATTGTCACAAACGGTCTGGTCTGTTTCAAGGTGAAATCTTTTCTGAAGGCGATTAGTCGCCAGCCTGGCAAATCAGGTCGTGAGTGGCTGAAGGACTCCTTTCGCAGATTGACCGCCAACGCAATTGAGATCGATGTCGATCTCAACAAACCATATGGAAACAAGCATTTATCATACGCAGGATCGCTGATTGATGAGTTTTACTTCGATGAGAAGACTCTTACTTACTTCCTGCGCGTCAATCCAAAGCTCTCACAACTATTTGATACAGGGTGGACCCAATTGCAATGGCAACAACGACTCCAACTCAAGACAGACCTGGCAAGGTGGCTGCATGGCTTTTACGCCAGTCATCACTCCCCATACCCAATGCTCGTCATCACGTATATGCAGCTTTGTGGATCACATTGCCGGCGTGTCGCAGATTTCCGACGCATGTTGCGTTCTGCTCTCTCAGAGCTGCAGCGAACAGAGATTATATCGAGCTGGAAAATTGACCGGAAGGACAAGGTTCATGTGCAAAAATCTCCATCTGAATAAACAACCTATACTTTGTGGGGGCATAACACTCACGATGAGGGGGCATAACACTCACGACAGGGGGGCATAACACTCACGCCGAGGGGGCATAGCACTCACGGTGGGGGCATAACACTCACGCCGAAGGGGGCATAACACTCACGACAGAGGGGGCATAACACTCACACCAAAGGGGCATAACACTCACGATGCCCTCCTAGAGAACAGACTTAACCAGCTGAATAAACAGGATTATTAAAACAGGCCGAAAACGTCTAATCATTTTTAATCTTCTTTTAATCCTCTTTTTAATCAAAAAAAGAAAGGAAAGGAGACTCAGCAAACATGACTCGCTCACTGACAACCAGAACCAACACCACATCCAGAGACTGGCAATCGGTTCTCGATTGGGTAACTGCAAACCGAAAACTGATCCGCCAGGTCGCGTCCCCTTACTACCTTCACATGGCCGCTGACATTGACGACCTCACACAGGAAGCAGTTATCGCGGCGTTTAAGGCAAAAATCACCTGCCACAAAAAAGGTGTCCCAGAGAAGTTTATCCCCTACTTCCGAGTCGTATTCAAGACCTGTTGCATCAGGTTGGCAAGTGGTATCCAGACTGTTCATTGTCTTGAGGACTACTTACTCCCCCATACTATTTCAAGCCATGAAGATCAGCCCCCGTCTCAACCTGAGTCTCTGGAGAGGATTGAGCTTGCTCTTCAGGTAATCAGTAATCGGCAGCAAGAGGTATGTCTGTGGGTGCTTGAGCAACCATTACCGGTATCCACGCCCGATATTGCCCGTCGTTTCAATATCACCAAGCGCCATGCCTGTCGGATCGTCAGCAACAGTATTCAAAAAATTTCTGTAATGAAGGATCAATGAAGCTGACAGAGTTCTACCCCAGATCAAAAATACCCAAGCATGTCCTGCTTTACCTCCATCGGGAAAAGTTGATCAATGATCCTTTAAGAGATGAAGAAGTGACAAACCTTGAGTTCCTTGAGCGAATCTGGTGCAACAGCACTCTCGTCCGTGCCCAGATTTGCCGATTATCCATGCGAGCACGAATGAGTTTTCTGCAAACTGCAGACATACCGACAAAGTGGGAACGCTATACCTACAGCAGATATCGGAACTTGCCACTGGGTAAACGGCTACGCATGGTAGATTTAATCGAAGAGATCCAGACCACCTTTGGCTTCGTTTTGAAGCGGCAACACATCAAACGACTCTATACCGTCCGTAATCGCGCCCAGGTCGCGAATCACAGGGCACGGAAACAACAGGCTCAGGGTGAGTAAAATTTCTTACTAAGCTAAAACAAATTAAAATAACATTGTATTTTATGATCTTACGCAACTCTTGACATCCAACCAGCCCAGCATGTGAATACACAAAGCGCCGCAAACAGGTCACCCTGTAAAAAAAAGGCAGGTAAAGAGGACAAGCTATACGTACCGCACATAGGCCGCGAAATGAATCCGTCAAACAAGGAGGACAAATGAATCTGACACACCACAATCGACACGCTGTATACTTTGCCCTGTTTGCACTTTTGCTGCTGTTCCTGGTGGGTGCACAGAACTGCTTTGCGCTAGCTACTCCAGGTGCAGGTACCTTTGCCTACGATTTGTTTGATATCGGAGTCAATCAGATCCTCAAAGGACCTATTGGTTTCGTTGCCGGGGTAGCATGCATGGTGCTCGCGGCCGTTCTCGCAGTACGGCAGATGCTGCTACCGGCTGTCTGCTCCGTCCTTGGCGGTGCTTTCCTGCTCAAAGCTGACAGCGTTGTGCAAACCATCGGCGCCATGGTCTGCTGAGGTAGAAGATCATGGAAAACAGTTTCATTCAGCGCTTTCCTCAATACCTCACCAAACCGATCCAAGTGCTGTGGTTCGAAACCGACGAGTTGATCCTCGGCCTGTTCTTCTTCATGCTGGCTCTGCTCTACGGTAAGCTGATGTGGGTTGTGTTCTTCTCCTCGCAGTATCTCTACATCACCACCAAAAAGCGCAAGCCACGTGGTTACCTCAAACACCTGCTGTATCTACTCGGTTTTGCCCGCCTTCAGCACTATCCCGACTACTGGCAGAAGGAGTTCCACGAATGAGGACCAGACTCTATCTGCAGAAAGCCGGGAACCTCTTCGTCGAGAATCGACTGCTCAAGTTCAGCATGGTCGTGCTGGCCCTCGCTGTTGCCTGCAACTCCCTTTTCGTCTACCAAGCCGTCAACTACCAGCGTGTTATCCTTATTCCACCCAAACTCACCAGTTCTATCGAATATTCACGAGGTCGACCATCCGATCTCTATATTCGTGATATGGCCAGGCATATCATCAGCCTTAGCACAACCTACTCCCCGGCAACAGCGAGGGCTCAGTTTGACGAACTGCTCGAGTTATACGCACCAGAATCCTACCCTGCCTCATCCGAATCCTGGTACAGCCTTGCCAGCCAGATTGAGGAGACGAGGGTCAGCTCGGTTTTTTACCTGGAGAGGATCACTCTCACCTCTGAGGAAAACATAGAACTCTATGGCACCACCCAACAGTTTGCCAATGACATGGAAATCCAGAAATCACCGCGCTGCTATCGGATCCGCTACCGTCTTGACAATGGCCGCTTTTATCTCCTGCAGCTGGAAGAGAAATCAGGCCATTCCCATACCAGCAAGGACAACCATGCAGGATAAGCTGCTTGCAGTCATACTGCTGCTCTGTATTGCAAGTCAACTGCAGGCGGCCGATCATCCGGTCCCACCAGAATTTCCAAGCTCTGTCGCACTCTCCAATCGAGACATCAACCGTATCGCCTGCCCGGGAACTATCAATGATCTGATTTTCTCAGAGGAGAAAGGCATTGTCGGACACTTCTCCCGCAACAACGCCTTTATCAAATTCAAGATCGAACAACAGGGTAACGAGAGACTTTACGCCACCGAGCCAAGCGAACTGTTCGTTGTCTGTGATCAAGCGGTCTATACATTGATCGCCACCCCAAAGAATATTTCCTCGGCCACGATCTGGCTGGCGCCACCACCAGAGAAACGTATTCAAGAGAATATCGAAGCATACGCTGAACTCCCTCTCGAAAAGCAGGTGCTGCGACTCATCCGTGAAGCCTACGGCGATACACTTCAATCTGGATATCGCCTGACGCAGCTCACCGGCACATCACAGTTCATAGGCCGTTTCGAGGTGAGGCCAGTTCGACAGGTCCTAGTCGACGGTATCGGGCTTTCCCTCAAGGAGTATACCGCCACCTCAAAGACAGACACTCCAGCGACTCTCACAGAGGAAACCCTTCTTAAGGCATTTATCGGCAAGAACCTGCTGGCGGTGGCAATTGACAACGCAGAGATTTTGCCAGGTGAGAGTTCCAAAGTATTTATTGTTGAGCGTCAGGAGCAACTCCAGTGAACTGGAAAGAACAATTTCAACAGCTGAGCCCAGCCAGAAAGAAGCTGGTTATCTGGATAGTCGCAGGGATGGCACTCATGGTTGTGATCAGCACTGCCTATCACTCATCCCGCTCAGCAACAGATCAGCCCCCTGGGCTAAATGCCAAGGCTCGTGAAATTCAACTGGAACCCGACCTTATCGAAAAAACCCTCTTGCGAGAACAACGACGCCAGCTGGAAAAACTGAGTAAAGAACTCGAAGAAATAAAATCTGCTCAAACCACTCAAGTACAACCTCAGGTAATAGAACCAGAAGAGAGTTTTCCTGATATCCCCGAACCAGATCAACTCGTAACACCGACTTTGCCACAGCCACCGATCATTCAACCGCAACCAATTCAAGTCCCAATCGAGACCCAGCTCGTGGGCAGTATCACCGTACTTTCCAATCCCGACCCTCCGATAGACCTCCCCCAAAATGACAAAAAAAAAGCCCGCACGGTTTATCTTCCTCCATCCTTTATGGAGGCAAGCCTGCTCACAGGTTTCGACGCTTCTACTTCAGGGATGGGCAAGAACAACCCGGAACCGCTTCTACTACGGATCCAGACTCCGGCAGTGCTCCCCAATGACGTCAAAGCCAATCTGGCCGGCTGCTTCATCATCGCCGAAGCGGTAGGCAGACTTGATAAAGAACGAGCCGACGTGCGCCTTGTCTCTCTCTCCTGCCTGAGCAACCAGGGTAAAGCCATCATCGATACACCAGTCAAAGGATTCGTGACCGACTCAGATTCCAAAGTAGGGCTCTCCGGCCGGGTTGTATCCAGAATGGGAGCTGCTACTGCCAGATCGATAGTCGCAGGATTTTTTGGCGGTATGGGAGAAATGCTGAAGACTGCATCTACAACCCAGGCGACTTCAGCACTTGGCACGACCAGCAGCGTCGACTCCTCACAGATCGCCAAGTACAGTGTTGGTGGCGGGATTGCAGAAGGCGCAGACAGCGTACGTGAGTTCTATCTGGACTTGGCGAGGCAAGCTACACCGGTGATTGAGGTTGGTGCCACGAAAAAGATTACCGTGGTGATATCTGAAGGTAAGGAGTTGGTAATTGAGGATATTGGGACAGAAACGCTGTAACCCTTCAATTCACTACTAGTCACAACGCATTTCTGTGGTTTCTTTCCGACTTAAAGAAAAGAGCTAAACTCTATAACCAAATACTGTGATAAAGTAGGTCATTTCAGGTGGAGTTGGAACATACTGATCAATGAGGCAGTGTGTTACAGTTGGCCAATCAATCTCCTGCAAACGCTTGTAAAGTATCTGCTCAATGGATTCCTCTGGGTCATAATCATCATTTTATAAGTTGTTGCTATACTCCCGAATAACCGCCCTTAATTCACCAATCGCATCGTAATCTTCATATTGCTCTGAGATCAGCATAAAATCTGGAAAGTCATACGTACACAGCACAAATGCCAAATGCTCGCAACCACTGTAGTCCTCATTACTGTACCAGCCATGTTCACAAACAGGGCACTTGATAACTTGGCCTTCTATTTGCTCATCCCATATTTCTTCTGGAGAGAGAATTCGTATTTCCATCAAAACTCCACATAAATATCAGTTTCGGAGACAATCTGGGAAAACAAATCAGACCAATCAGCACCGACAAACAACGCGCCCTCTCCCCCCTTCACTAGAACCTTATAATCGCCGGGAAATTCAATATCATTTTTCTGATACCCTAAAATTTCAAGAGCCTCAACAATCAGATCAGAATTAATTTCCCGGTAAAACCACTCCTCACCATGAAACATTACATAGGCGTAACCGTCCTCAATATGCAGGGGTGAACATTGATTGAAAGGAGTACCAGGCAACAGATTGAGTTCACCAGATCTCTGTGCTTCTAAAAGATGTTTCAGGCTCATAAGTTAACTCCTCATTGCCTGGCTGTTGCCAGATCACAGACGGCATTCACGATTCCCAAAAGCTCTCTGCAAATCTCGAGAAAAAATGTCTTTCACTGCTTTCTCATAAATTTACTCGGAAAGCCCAACAACTAAATGATCGTAGTGCTGGCCATATTGCAAATAATAACTGAAAAATAACAGCAAGCTACAACGACCTGCAAGCCATGACTGATTCCGTTCCGATCTACAAAGATCCTCGGGTACGCTTAATCTTTAGGCAATCTCTGCTACATACACATCTCTTGGTTTTATAGTCTAAGACCACCCAGTCTTTTGCAATCAAGCCACAAACTTCACAAGGGAAAAGTTCCTGTTCTGAAATCGAACCTTCATCAGCTGATGTTATTTTTGAATTTTCTGCTGCAGCTGCAGTCTGAGTTGATCTGGCCTGGATTAGTTGACATGGAGTGACAGGTCGAACTTGTTGCCTGCAAGCCATCTCACGCATAAGCTCTGCTATAGACTTCTGCCTTCTCTCTTCTTCCTGCTTTAATCGCCTTTTGTTTTCTTCCTGCTGGTGCTTCCGTAATAGTTCCTCATGTTTTTGCTTTTCCTTCCACTGCTGAAACGCTTGATACTCATCTGGATGAATAAACTCCCCAGTGGAAGGTAGAACGAGCATCTCGGATAAACTATGTTCCAGCAAATGATCAAACGCATACTTTTGAGGTTCATGAACACAACTCAAGCCTCTGAGGGTGATCATTTTCTGGCGAACATGGTCAAGGTATATTCCACTTCTATCACTGGAAGAGTACAACCTATTGTAATCAGATATGAAAAGAAAATCTCTTTCTGTTGGAGTCAAATGAACAATCTGGCTTTCGTCTTCATCGCGATCCAGCATCTCATGAAGAAATATCCAGACACTCTTGATATTATTTTCAGTAAATTTTCTCTGTAAATCAGAACGATTCCGTAGACCTCTTTCGAAAATCCAATAACCAATTTTCTGACCATCATGCTCAATAACGCAATCAATTGGTCTTGGTAAATTGACGCCATCTATAGATTTCTCCACGGTTACTTCATCACCAAATTTTGACTTTAGCAATGAGTACAGCTGGCTTCTCGCTTCGAGTATCTCAGCAGATTCATTCTTTAAACTGCAATCAGTTAAATCTTTATGGGCAAAGTGCCAACGCTTCTTCTCTCCAGCCCTCAATCTCACTGGCTTGTTGCAATGGGGACAGCACAAACGATTGACTCGATCCAGAGTCCGCAAATCACAAATGGTATCTCGATTCCAGATTGAATCGAGAATGATACATTCCTTACCGGTAACAGTGTCAATAACCCGATACATAGCTATCTAAAGATGATGGTTAGGCCGCAAGAATTCTTTCCTGTCAAACTTATACACCAAAAAATACTTTATGAACAATTACAAAAACTAAGACATCTCGCGATGATCTCCTGTTTGTTTGACAAAGTTACTCCTTCCAGACCAATTCACTTCAAAGAACATAACACGTTTCAAAGAGTTAAAACCGCCATGTCAAGCATTGCTGACCTCGCCTGAGAAACGAGCTCCTAATCCGCTCCTGACATCTCAGGTCATATCTAGGGAAAATAGAAAGTAAAGACGGTTTTTATCTCATTCCTTACCAACTTGACGTGTTATGAAATCACATACCAAAATAATTCTGGCCACTTCCTTCCTTACCCTAAGCTGCAGCTGTACGCCAATCCTCAACCCATATGAAGAAAACTTTAAATGCGGTGCCAGTGATGACATGGGTGAGTGTGTCGATACTATAACAGCCTACCACAGTGCCCGGTTCCCAGAACCCATTAAATTAACAGATGCTTCCGTTACCGCCCCCCACCCTGTGGATCCTGTCATTACCTCCCTTAAGGCCAGGGATCACCAGTTAGAATACGCTCGATACCAGGCCATCACCGAATTTCTCGAAGAGCCCCAACAACCATTACTCCTCCCACCCAAAACTCTTAGGGTATTAATGCTCCCTTATGAGGGGCGAGACGGCGAGCTCTTCATGCCCCGTTATGTCTATCTGCAGGTGGAGGATGCCCGCTGGTTGGTAACCGAGCAGAAGGAACCACTACCATGATCGCCGGGCTCTTCAGCAAAGTAATCCTGGGGGCTGGTGATAATTTGAGTATCCGGGAATTGCAGCGTATGTCGGAACGCCAGCCTTTCTCTGGCTTTCTGAACTACCTTGCCTATGACCCAAAGACCAAAATCTACCTCAACCAGGACAACTCCATCGGTATACTCTGGGAATGCTCCCCACTCATTTACGCCGGCCCCAAGACGATTACAGCCCTCGAGGGGTTGTTTCGAGCAGGGTTGCCCAAAGGGTCAATTTTACAGTTCATCCTTCATGCGGATTCACATATCGAGCCCATTCTCACGGAGTACCGTAAAGAGAGGATGCGGGATAATCCATTGGTTCAGACGAATACGGAGATGGTGATCGAGTATCTGCAACAGGGGAAAACCGGTATATCTGCCTGCGCCAACATTCCGGTTCGTCGCTTTCGACTTTTCATCGCGGTAAAAATGCCGGATTCTCCACAAATACCAAAGATCGAAGAGCTTTGTGATGAAACGAAGATTGCGCCTCTCCTCGATATTCGTCGACAACTCCATGAGACGCTGAACGCCGCGATGCTGCACCCGCGCCACCTGGCCCCGGATGAATTGCTGGAGTGGTGTCGGAGACTGTTCAACCGGTACCCCGACAGCTACCCTCAGCAGAATATCCGAAGCTACGATGCGACGGTGCCGCTCAGAAAGCAGATAATCAACAGCGAGACCTCAATCCACGAGCACCGGGACCATCTGCAGATTGGAGACAACAGTTTTTGCTGCACTACTCCCAAGACTATGCCCAAAGAGGTGGACCCATTACAGACAAACAAGCTCTTTGGGGGTATCTGGGGTGTGGTATCTGACGCTGATCAGATTAAGACCGATTTTCTCTTTTCTCTAAACATAGTGTTTGAATCGCTGGAGACAAAACTCCATGCCAAATGCAACCTGATCCTCAATCAGCAGGCGGTCGGCTCACTCTCTCCCTCCCTGCAACGAAAGCAGGAAGAATATCTTACTGCCACAGACGCTCTTGAGCGCGGGATTCCGTTTGTGAAAATCATGCCAGTGTTCTGGGTTTGGGATAGGGATTTGGAGAAAGCACGCGATTCCTGCGCCAGGGTACGGAGGATCTGGGAGAATCAGGGTTATATCATGCAACAAGAGACCCTCCTGTTGAAAGTACTGTTTCTCTCCTCACTCCCTATGGGCCTTTATACCAGCTCACGCAATCTCGAGACCCTGGAGAGGGATTTCATCGCGCCGATCAGCTCAGTTTCACCTGTTCTGCCAGTGCAGGGTGACTTCAGCGGCGCCGGCAGGCCACGCCTGCTCTTTCTTGGCCGCAAAGGTCAGCTCGCCTCGCTCGATTTCTTTCATCGTGGCGCCGTCAATCACAATATCTTCTGTTGCGCCTCATCAGGTACGGGTAAGTCATTTCAGGTCAACTTCATCGCCTTTAACTATTACAGCTGTGGAGCGCTGGTGCGGATCATCGACATCGGTGGTTCGTATAAGAAAATTGCCAATATGCTTGGCGCCAGGTACCTCGACTTCGAGCCAGAGACTGGTATCTGTCTCAATCCATTCACCCATATCAAAGAACCTCAGGAGGAGTTGAAAAGTGTCGCTGCAGTATTTGCCCAGATGGCGTACTCCAACTCCCCTGCCTGCAATGTGGACGACACCGAGATGAACCTGATCCGCAACGCGGTTCGTTGGGCCTGGCAGCAGTATGGGCAGGAAGCCGATGCTGATACTGTTTACGATTTTCTGATGCGTTTTCCGGAAGTGGAAGACAGCGACATGATGGAGTTGGCCGACAACCCCAAACTGATCGAGACAGCGAGAAAGCTCGCCTTTAACATCCGTGAGTTCACCAGCCACGGTTTTCATGGCCGCTTTTTCACTGGTCGCTCTACCTTCGATATCCGCTCGGATGAGTTCGTGGTGCTGGAGTTGGAAAACCTGAAGGTTCAGCCGGATCTCTACCGGGTCGTCACTCTTTTAGTGATCAATGCGGTCACCCAGGACCTTTACCTCTCCGACAGGTCCCGGCCGCGCTTGGTGATCTTTGATGAGGCCTGGCAGTTCCTTGACCGCACTGCCATGCTCTCACCAGTCATCAACGAGGGGTACAGGCGAGCCAGGAAATACAACGGCAGCTTCATGGTTATCACCCAGTCGATCATCGATCTCGAGAATTTCGGCGACGTCGGCAACGTCATCAACAGTAACTCCGCTTTTCGGATCTTTCTGGAGTCACCGGATTTCGACCTGGCCAGCAAGAAGGGATTTATTGACTACGATGAATTCACCATGTCCCTGCTGAAGAGCATCAAATCCAACCCACCAAAGTATTCCGAGTTTTTCTTTGATACCCCCTTCGGGATAGGTGTAGCCCGACTAGCGGTCAACGACTACGCCTACTTTATCTACACTTCTAAGGCCGATGAAATCTCCCAAATTGAGGAGATGGTACATAACGGGATGAGCTATGACGAAGCGATCTGGGAAATGGTTCGCCGCAGGCAGGAAAGCGATTTGTAGTGTACTGATATTGCTGTTATTCGCGACCTCCTCACCTGCGGAGCATTTACAGCTGGAACCTCTTGGCAAAACCTTCCCTGTCAACGAACCAGACTTGCTGACAGAGTTGCGCCAGCAGATGCCGGCCCCAGAGCAGCTTTACAAGGAGACTCGACAAGCCATCGACAAGTTTCAGCCAGTAGCCGTCAAGCCATTACAACGAGCATCAGCCACCAGAAGCTATCACATTGACCCGACCTATACCCTCAACCAAGATCTCACCGATGGTCGTGGCAATCTTCTCTACCCCAAAGGCTATTCTTTCAACCCGCTCGATTATCTTCCCTTCACTGGAGGGTTGCTTGTCATTGACGGCAGCGATAAAGGTCAAATTGAATGGCTGTACGCTTCTCCTTACATAACCAATCAACAGATTCGAATACTACTTTCTGATGGTAACGCAACTGAACTCTCAGAAGAACTCGGGCGCCCCGTTTACTATTTCACTGCAGATGCTGCGAAGCGCTTCCAGGTGACTGCAGTTCCAGCGCTTGTTATGAGAGATGGTGACCAACTCAAGGTGCATGAATTCAATATTCGACGACGGCCAGAGGAATGACACCATGCGTAAAATCATCCTCCTATTCGTATCTATACTCCTCTCTTGCTCCGAAGCCTTTGCCATCATGAAAGGCGGGATACCTTTCAACCCGCTGACAGATATCCATTGGAAAGAGATCAATTTTCAAATTGAAGGGGTATGCGAATGCCCTCGGCCACCTCCAATCTTTGTTGAGCCAGGCATCATTATCAGCTACTGGGAACCTTTTCTCCTTATCGATACAGTAGCTACGCCCAATTACTCTCCTTTTCTCGGGATGAGTATCGGCGCCTCCCCACTCGATATGCTTGGAGGCAAGAACAACAGCTCGAGCGCGGCAGATTACGCAAACGAATCAACTTTTGCCCAGGCCCATGCCTATCTGCTGCCTCTCATGCCACCTATCTGTAACCGTTTTGATTACGGAATGTGGTGGAGCGAGTTGGATCCCATGTGGCAGAGCGACGAATTATCAATGTTCATCCACCCCGAAGCTGCTCTCTATGCCAATAAAGCCATGCAGCTCGCCTGCATGGCCGACGCCACCGCAGTGAATATCGGCATGCCTCTCGATTTTATGCCCTGGTGTGTCGGCAGTGGCGGCTCGACCTACCCTATGACCGGTCATGTGGATAACGACAATATCGTCCAGGCCAACAACACCGTTGCAGCGCGGATGATTGCCAAGCTCAATCGTCTTGGTTTGATCTGTGACCCGGCGATAAACCTTTGCGGCTGCTTCCCTACCCCTGTCTGGATCAAAAGCCACTATAAGCTACATCCCGCCAGGCCCGGAAACCGATGGCCAGCCTATCCGGTCGGAAAGAGCGCAAACTTTTATGCAACCGGCCTCAATCCACCATTCTTTGGCGAAATGGGTCCCAACGATGAGTTTCTGTGGGTCGTCTACCGAAAACAACGTTGCTGCACCTGCTGCCAATGAAACTGTTCCGCCTCTGCATACTCCTCATTTTCTGTATGGAGCTCATGTGCTCTCCCGCTAATGGTTATGAGCAGGAGAATCTTGAGAACAGTGTAAATCAACTTCTTGAGCGATCTCGGCAGCAGGCAGAGCAAATGCAGATCCCCCATAACCTACATACACAAGAAGGAAAAAAAACAGCTGAACAGGCATTTAAAGCTCACCGCTCACATCAATCTCAAACTCACATTGCCAGGCAGCAAACAGATATCAAAAAACAATTTCTGGATTGTAAAGAGGAGGAGAAAGAAAGAAATCAACCGGCAACTCAGGATACAGAGCATCTCTATCTCTTTATCTCCAGCTCAATTCCAGAGTCTGTAGTGCAAGAGTATCTCAGAGAAATACACTCGCTGCAAAACACAAAGATCATCCCAGTCATGCGTGGCCTAATTGGTGGAAGTACAAACCTCACAGCAACCGTTCGCTTCTTTAATACAGTTACAATAGAAGATCCAACCTGCCGGGATCCTGCTCCACCAAGTAAGCGTTGCCCGCGATTCAACCCGGAAGTCCGTATTGATCCGCACCTCTTCGAGCGTTTCCAGATTTCAGAGGTCCCCGCCCTGGTCTATCAGCAAACAGACACCATCATCAGCATCGGAAGTGCTGTGCCGCTGGCAACGCTGATTGAGGGGATTCGGCAAAAAACTCACAGCCAGCTCCTCGATATGCTGGCGAGCAAACTCCAAACACCATGAAGATTCATCGCCTAAGACCTACCGAATATTTTGCAGCCACCTTGACGCTTCTTATCTTGCTGGTGGGATTCCAAATACCTCGCTATTTCTCGATTTCCACTACTCCCTCGCTGAATCACCGGGTGTTTTTCCTTCGACCACTTCCACCTTTGAGCACCATCCAAGACGGAGACTACCTGGTGTTCACACAGCCTGAAACAGTTTCACAAAAATTCTGGTTAAGCGACACTACAGCCCCAATGATAAAAATGGTCGGCTGCGTACCGGGAGAACATCTGCTGGTAGAACACCAAAAAATCATCTGCGAGGGTGTATTTTTGGGCACCCTCCTGGAAAAAGATAGTAAGGGGCATGTGCTCCCCAGATTTGCCCATAACGGAACAATCCCACCCGGCAAGCTGTTCATGATCGGCCACCACGCACAATCTTTTGATTCACGATACTTCGGGTTTATCGATGCCAAGAATCTCCTCTACAAAGCAATTCCCATCTGGTAGCAGATGTATTCCGCCGCTACTCATAATCCTGCTCTGTACAACGGCCATTGCCGGTGAACCTTCCAGTGAAACAGATGCCCTCTTTTATCAGATTTCTAAACAGGGCTGGTTCTGGTATCAGGATCCACCGGTGGAAGAAGATCCTGAACCTCAGCCTTCACAACCACCACCCGAAACCATCAATGACTATAGCATCGAGCAACTCTGGCAGCTCCATCCAGATCAGTTCCAGGCTCTACTCGACAGCATCCACAAACAGGCAGTGCAGAAACCAACCGAGCAAAATGTGTTGGACTACCTGACCATTCAGGATATCGCCAGACGAAAGGCCCTGGCCTACACTCACACTGCGGCTTACGTTACCCAGAAATACAGCGATAGGTTTCGGATGAACCAGGTATATCCTACTGCCGGGCCGGGTGTTACCGCACGCGTGCAAATGCAACAGCAGGAGATCATCACTACCATCCACCATAACCGAAAAAATCATGCTCTCATTTACTTCACCAGTGCCAATTGTCCATATTGCGATAAGCAATCCCTGATCCTCCGTTATTTCCAGGAAAAATACGGTTGGGAGATCCGGCCTGTCGACCTCTCCGGCAATCCTGCTATAGCCGCCCGTTTCAATATTTCGGTCACACCCACCCTACTCCTTATCCGACAAGGGAATGACAATTTCATGTCAGTGGCCACCGGAGTCGTGACTCTCTCTGAACTCGAACGCAGACTCTACCGAGCAATCCGCCACCTGGATGGCAAAACCGATGTTGATCAATTTCTGCTCTACGATTTTCAGGCTAATAGCGCCCTGGATCCCAACGCACTCCTGAAAACCTCAAATCCAACCTCTACATCCGTAAAAAAACCATGGTAACAATACGAATACTCCTCATACTTACCCTGTTCATTCTGCCATTCACGGCTAAGGCAAATTCATGGGTAGATGACTGGCTGCAACAAAAAACCACAACATCCCCCAACTACTTCTCCGGCCAACAGAGAGGCTACTATACCGCTGGAGGCTTCAGCGCCCGCTGGCCAAGCACGGTCGACTACCCGATCACCGTTGAGATGCCTCGCATCAAAAGCGGCTGTGGAGGAATAGATGTATTTCTGGGAGGCTTCAGTTTCCTTAACGCCGACTACCTTGTGGACAAGCTGCAATCCATCCTCGAGAACGCCCCAGCTGTTGCTTTTGACCTGGCTCTGAAAACCCTATGTGAACAATGCTCTAACACCATCAAGAATTTTGAGGCAATGGCAGACAAACTCAACTCGATGCAAATCGATGAGTGTGCAGCATCAAAAGAGCTTGTCGGCGTGGTCATGGATGAAAACGGCTTTCATTCAACAGAAGTCATGCGGGAACGGCTTGGTACCGCCATCAAAGAGAACAAACTGAGCCAAGGTGTCTCGGAGATGTGGGATATCCTCACCAAAGAGGATGAGTTGAACAATAACGTTCCGCAACCGGCAGACATCGCAAATATTACCAATGGCTGCAACGCAGAAATCAAAGCTGTGTTTCTGACAGGCGGCTCACTTCTCGCCAATGTCGGCTCAAAATTGAGTATCCCCTCAG
The DNA here is from genome assembly GCA_041582995.1 of Desulfopila sp. GTDB lineage: Bacteria > Desulfobacterota > Desulfobulbia > Desulfobulbales > Desulfocapsaceae > Desulfopila. Next base: position 32,910 of record JBFHGS010000002.1, read on the forward strand.
GTTATACCGACCTTATCCGTGGCCTGGTGGGAGATATACAACTCAGCGGTCCAGCCAGCGCCTACCGGGTGACCTATACACCACCATGCTCTGAGAACAACCCGGACGATCTTGGCGCCTTCGCCACCGGTACCGTTTATGCAAAGAACAGCAGCGGCACCTGCAGCCAGATCACCGACACCAACCGCGACCTCACTCAATACGTCACCGACACACTTACCAGTATCGCGCAAAAGTTTGAAACCAAAGGTACCCTCAGCGCTGATGAACAGTCCTTTGTAGAGACCAACCCGCTTGCGCCCCTGCCCATTCTCAAAACGGCAGTAGCCACCGAAACAGAAGAAGCCACCATCGCCAGTCTAGCAAAGTTAACCGCTGAGGCTTACGCCCTGCAAATGCTCTCCGACCTTTCCCAGCGCGCCGAAATAATCGCCCAAAAAGCAAAGGAGCTCCTGGAAAGCACAACAGGACCAAGCGCCGGGCAACCATCTGAGAGCTGCCAGGCTGTGATCTTTGCCCAGCATACGGACCAGGATCTCACCCGCATGCTGGACAGTATACGCCAGCTGCAGGAATCCGCCCGTGAGAGTTATGTCGCTTCATCGCAGGAGCTTTCAACCATTATGGACTACCTGAAGCATATGCAGCAGACCGAACAACAAGCAATAGGCGAGCTCACCAATCTCTACGGCGAACATTTGAACCCTGCCCAATGACACCACAATGAGAAGCACCGATGAAACGACCCACTATCATCCTATCTTGCACCATTGTCCTCATATTGATTCCACTCATGGCCCATGCCCTGGATATGGAATTCTACACCTACGGAGGTTTTCAGCCGGTTACCGAAGCTTTTACCAAGATTGGCCTGATCTTCTCCGACGCCTCTTACCAGGGACTCCTGTTCGTGATCACGATAATTGGCCTACTTGCCGGGGCCATTGGCTATCTGCTCAGGGCAGCAACCGGCGCAAAGATAATTCCCCTCGTCTGGGCTGTACCAGTGCTCATCGGCGCGGTTCTCTATATGGCGGTTTTCGTACCCAAAGGCAACGTCATCGTCTACGATACTGTACGCAACAGATTGCAGGTGGTTGGTGGAGTTCCAGACGCTATTGTGTTCATCGCCGGGTTCCTCAACAAGATCGAAAAAGGCATGGTCGATATCATCGACACCGCCTCCGCACCCGAAACGCAGTATCAAATCACCGCCGGCGGAATAGGCTACAAAAGCCTGGCCTCCATCCAGGGTTCGACACCCACCGATCACTATGCCAGAACCAGCCTGATCAAATACATCGGAGACTGTGTCAGTTTTGAGCTTGTCCGCCCTGGCACAGCTCTCAGCCTTGATGATCTGCGCAATAACTCCACAGATTTTCTCGATGAGCTTGGCCAAGCTGTCCACCCACTTATCCATACTGTTTATTACGATTCAGCCACCCCATCCGGTACGACCGTTACCTGCACAGATGCCTGGAGTAAAATCCGCCCTATCTACGACAACCCGAGCAACTACGAAGAGGCTATAAAAAAGGTATGCAGCAAGGCGTTTTTCGACCCAAACAGTCTGCTGCAGATAGATACCTGCAAAACGTTGCTCAATAACACATTGACTACTTCCACAGGCCTCGCCACCACCCCGGAGAAGTTGCTGCAGCAGCGGCTCATCGCCGAGATCCTCTACCATTTCTATTTCACAGAGGACTGGGAAACCGCAACCCTTATGGAGAGCAATCGCAAGATCACCTCCACTGGATTAGGAATTGGCCTCACCATGAACGAATGGATCCCGATTATGCGGGCGATCATGACTGCCATTGCCATTGGGGTGACGCCGTTCCTGGTGCTCTTCCTCCCGACCCCGGTTGCCGGCAAGGCAGTTTCTGTGATCTTCGGTTTTTTCGTATTCCTCACTACCTGGGGGATTACTGATGCAGTCATTCACGGAGCGACGATAGATTTCGCCAGCTATGCCTTTGAGGATATGCGTCAATCTAATCTTGGTGTCTACGCCATGGCTGCCTTTCCGGATATTGCCACCCGGCAACTGGCTATGTTTGGGGTAATACGCTCTGCCGGCATCATGCTGGCCAGCTTTTTCAGCATGATGCTCATTCGCTTCGGTGGTCATGCCCTGGCTCTCATGGCGGGCAGTCTCAGCCGCATAGTGCAATCTGCCGGTGCCCAGGCCGGAAACATTCTTACCCCTGAAGGTTCGGCCGCTGCCTTAAACCAGCAAGTACGCACAGCTGGCTTACTGGCAGCACTCCCAGATCATCGCTTCACCAACATGGCCGCTGCCGAATCCTGGAACACCCATCGATCTGTCGGTAACTACACTGCAGCATCAAACACACGCGCAGCGCTCGAAGATCGCGGCCAGATCCAACCAGGCACATCAGACAAAGACATGGCCACAATGATGGCAGCTGCAAGAGTTGGAGTCGCTACAGATTCCGGCCCTGCAGAACTCACAACCACAGCAGATGGTCAGGCAACCAGAGCCAGATCTGAAACAGTCAACCCAGACGGCTCCATCTCAACAGTTACAACAGGCGCCGACGGCAGCGGAATCGCGGTGGACACCATGGCGCAGGGCAGAGCCACCTATGCTATCGACAGTGCCAATGGTTACACCACAACCCACGCCCAGGTTAACGCACTTGATCCGGTAAAAGTCGGCACCATGATGCAGCACCAGAGCATCGAAGCCGCCTCACAATCATTAGGTAATTCGAAAAACTGGCAGCTGGTCATGGATACGGCCAAACGTGCCAGCTTGACAGATAGTGAAGCACAGAGCTTTTCCAGCCGACTGGAGAACGCAGAGAGAGAAAACTGGCGGAGGGCGATTAATGATCAATCGAGCTTTATGCACTCAATGAGTGAAGAAGCCAGAACACAATTTTCAGCTGCTGTAGCTGCAGGGGGGCTACCAGTTCTACGCGCTATTGGGTCAAAAGCTATGCTTGTGGTCACCGGCACAAATGGTGAGCAAGTATCTTTCAATGTATCTGAGAGTACGGCAAGAGGATTTGAAAACACCGCTTCCGATATACGCTCTAAAGCAATGAGCAACTCCTTACACGACTCAAAGATTCTTGATTATATGACAAAACTTGCTAAACAACTTGGGGCTACTGAAGCGTATTCGCATCTCCACGATGCACGGGAAATACAGGTATCCCAGGAAGCATACGGTGCGGATCTCACTACCGCTCTTCTTCGAAATTATGCAATTGAAAATTACGGAAGTGAATCTACTGATAACATACGAAAATCCATAAGAGATCTGAACACATTCATAACAAGGCCCGGACGAAAAGGAGTTGATTTCACCCAATCCATGATACAGGCATTTCTGCAGGAACAGGGCTACTCATCCAGCAAGTTAAGTAACACTGCCGACAGCGCAATCCATGGAAACCAACAGCTCGTTAACAAACAGTCGTTCAAGGAAAATATTGACATGGCAGGAAACAATGCCGGGAGTAAAACTTTCAGTATCGGAGAAGGCATGTTTAACACTCCCCCCCAAGCGCCGCCACTGACTTCCCCCACACCAGATTCCGTCAGTGACCAGGCATCGACCATTCATCAAAGAAACAGGGAAGAGGAAACAGGGCAAGGAAGAATCCACGTAACGGCTGGTGACATTGCCAAGGATATGATGGGAATAAACGAACCTCAACCCTTACGCCCAACAGACGAATACCTTCGAAACCAATCTTTTTTCTTCGACGGAAAACTTGTACAACCTGAAAAAGCTCAAGGAATCACGCTACCATCAGGAAGAATCATTTACGGAACGGAAAAGAACATACCCGACCCAAACGACGAAGAATTTATGCGCAATAGCGTCTTTGACAAATGAAGCGTATCACTCCTTTTTATAGAGGTCTCGATTGAGCTCATCAATGGAATGCCCTATAATTCCAGAGCCATCAAGACCATCAAAATCAGGGTCATCGTAAACAGATTTACCGCTTGTAGCTTTGTCCTTATTCCGTCCGAACAATATTCTAAGAAGAACGTACAGTGCCAGGCAAACAATCATGACAATGGTGCCAGTTTTCATAGTCGCCCACCTTCTGCTTAATGATTTTAGCTAAAGAATAAACAAAATATCCAGAGTCACTCCCGATTTTCCATTCAACACAAAAAACATCCAGAGAACAAGATCAGCTCCACATTACCACCTGATCGAAAGAACTCATCTGCTCAAGGGGCTCTGTTGATATCAGTTTTGAGCTTCAGCAATTCTTCATCCAAGCCATAACGAATAACTTCAATCGCTTTACTACGAGCAGCAAGCAAATCACCTGTCAATACCGGTAACTGAAAGGGGAAAAAGGCAGGGCTATTTTTTATTTGTTCAAGTGTCCCTTTCCCCTCAGGATCAGTGTATAAAGCTGACTCAACCAACAATACTGCGACGTAAGGGTCATCAATAACGATGAGATTACTATTCTCGTAACAGCCTTTCACTTCAGAATCAGCTAAAACACCCCATGCGACCAGTGACCGGACTGCATGTCTGGCATTTCTGGACACCGTTTCCCTATCGCCGTATTGCTCTTTCAGTCTCGAAAAAATCTGAGCCTGGGTCACACGATCTTGCAAGTTCAGTAATCTCCCCGTTTGCCTAGCAACATTGAACCAAAATGGGTAGGAAGCTGACATTATCGCCCAATGAAACGGTAACCATGACTTCGGGTCAACACCCTGTATAAGGGCTAATGCAGAATCCCTTAGAGGAAGCAACTCCTTGCTAGGCAAAAACCAGGATGAAAGTGCGTTAATTATAAACCTATGGGTCTCAGGAGCTTTCTTCGAATCCGCTCCCCCTCCTTTTTGTTCAACGAGGTACTTCTTTAACTCCTCTCGAATTTCCTCTTCGGAGAGTCCTGCCAACATCAACTGGACGGTATAATCCATCCAGTGTGCTCGTATAATTCCTTTTATACCCAGCATAGTATGCCGTCTTGCCATTATCGTTTCCTCCTTTCTATCTTGACGAGAGGTACGATAACTTCTTCAATCGAAACACCTCCATGCCCAACTATAGAACTTCCTTCACTGATAAATGCCTCTTGCCCCTGAGTAACCAATGGGTAATAGGTTTCAGGCAAACCAACAGGCTCCCATTCGCGGGTAAAGGTAAGTGAATTATGAATATGTGCTCTCAGTTCCGGCGTAGGATACACTCGGACTCTTTCACCACGATTTTCAGCAATAGCACCTTCAGATGGTTTTCCTCTGCCGGTACATTCGATATTGCCATGATCAGATGTGAGCCACACTTCATAATCATGATTTTGTAAGCAATGAATCATATTGACCAGAAACCTTCCATTCATCCACATGTCAATCTGACTGTGCATTCCTGCAGAACCCAGCTGCATGCCGTGCATAATCTTGTCGACTTTATCTATCACCAGTCCAACCACTCTGGTCTGACTCGGATTTATCAGGCTATCTAAAATATCTTCTGCATCCCCATCTCCCAGACCGCGTTTGTAAACGATCTCATGTTTTGCAAGGTCATACCCCTGCCAAAACAGCCGCCAAAGCTTCAACTCACTGTTGGTATTGTCTATAGACGATGGGAAATAAATAGGTGGTTTACCCGAGAAGATAGCTTGTCTTGAGACTGATGTGAGAGTAGGAATCCAGGCAAAAGTTGCAGACTCGCGAAATACCAAATCACTATTTTGTTTTTGAAGATTGCCGCGAACAGTTACCCATTGATCCAGCGAAAGACCATCCACAACAAGCAAGGCAACTCGACCGTTTTTATGGTCCTCAATATCTCTCACCAAACGCCTCGCTACATGATGCAACATCGCTGGGTTTGAAGGAGGTAGATTGATTAGACTGGCATAATGACTTTTCAGCCAGTCCGCAAAAGTCTTGTTAACCTTAGCTCCAATCTCCTTGAAAAGACCATTCTTCTCGTTTTCTGCGGTATGCATGAGGGCCGAGAGCTCTGCCCACTTCATAGCGTAGCTAATCCATTCAGCATGCCCACTCTCTGAAGATATCGATTCAGATTTGAGCAGATCAAACAACCGAGAGATCCTGGTATCACTTTCATCTGTTATCGGCGTAGTGACACCACTTAATAACCAGGATTTTTGGTCAAGTTCCAGCTCAGCAGCCTCTGTTGGTAAAAGCTTTCCTTCAACAAAGAGGTTGTCTATGTAAACTCGTATATCCTGGTGATCAAAAGGAAGATGACTCGGCCCTGCATACCTGAGTCCATACTGTACTGAGGCCTCTTTTACCTGACTCTTACTCTCAAGAACAGATATAAAAATAGGCCAACGCTCCTGGATAAAGGCAAAAAATTCTTCGGCATCGAGAACGATCTGTTCTAATGGCCAATCCTTGAAACAGCTTTTTTGTTTCAAGACATCAACAAGTCGTTCTGCAAACAAGGTGGGGAGGACTATTTTGCCATAATGCAAACGTAGCAAGGACCGTAACAGGTCCACCTCTGTGGATACAAGTTCTGCTGCAACGCCATAAACATGCCTGAGGATAAAATCCTTTGTCGCATTATCCCCCATTCGATCCGGTGAAGATATTTGTTGAGCCCCATAAAGAGCATCAAGTGAGCTGAGATCAAGTTTTTCTATAACCGGATAGCTTAAATTCGGGAACAACTTGCCTAAATCAAACGATAGCTTACGCCCAGCTTGAAGAAGATCAAATGGCAATGAGTCCAACTCATTATCTTGAAGACGTAAAGTCACGACAAGATCTGTATGCTTACCTTCATCCCATATCGAGCGGTATTTTGATTCGTAAACAAACCTGAATTCTATCGGGTCCTGAAATTCAATAAGATCAAACCCTCGCTCACGTAACTCCAATGACAATTTCTCTTCGGTTAACAGAGAATCGGGATCTGATACCAACGTTAACTTTGCAACGTTCGGAACAAACTCATTCAGGATGGTACTTCTCCAGCTACTCATGAGCACCTCCACCCTCAATGTGGAACATTACAAGCGGTCGAATCTCCGGCAGCACCTGTTTTGCAAGTTGTAGCTCAGCCCGCCATTCATTTTCCTCTGAATCACATTTGGCCAACCTATAATTCCTTACCTCTGGCAGACCAACCCTTTCGATACCTTTTCGCCTGGCTGTAAAAGAGATTATCCCTCTCTCTTCTTCTCTGGAAACTGATTCAAGATGTGACTGCTGCAGAGAAAAGAAAATTTCCTGCCCCGCCTTTTCCGCAGCATCCTGCAATTGTCCAAATGTTGTTGTAGAATCTTTGATTGTAAGCAGAGCCGTTACATCAGGTTCTGTTGTCTGCAATTCATCCCAGATATGCCGTGCAGTAGGAAGAAATACTTTTCCCTCAGGGTTAATGAATACACAAACATAGCCCCGCCTTACCATCGGTATTCGCAACAGTTGGCTTTTCTGGCTTGCTCCGACGAGAAGACGAATTTCGAATAGCCCCCACGATCCACTAATTGATGGTGGTAAACCTGCTATTTCAACGCCAGGTATAGGTTGTCCTTCAGCAATTTGAGGTAGATTGAGTGCTAAACCACGAACTCGACTGTCCTCCAGGTTGAGTAAAGTAGCATCTGTTAGCCGATCAAACTCCCTCGCACTAAAGACACTCTTTCGTACTACGCCCCCATCCGGCCAGGTCAAGTCCCACCAAGATCGCCTACGATCAGCCGAACCACCATTGGCTTGCAAATAGTTGACTGTCATGCGTTCAACCCAATGTGGAAGTGGGTGTGAACGTAATCGTTCTGCAGATTGAACGTCAGGCTCCTCTGAGATCCCATAAATTGCAGAAGACTCCCGGATCTCATTAATCTCGCTTCTTATCCGGCCTACAGTCAAATCAACAGATTTATCGATCTCTTCCGGGTTTAATATCGCGTTAGCAAAAACATCCTCAAACAATTCCCTAGCTTGGGCAGAATCAAGCACATCACCAGTCTTATCGATGCCAAATTCATCATAAATGACGGACAATTTTGCTTCCAGTACCTCGCGAACACGGAATTCCACCGAGTCCTCAAAGACAAAATTAATTGCCCGTACAATCTTTGGTTGTCCTATACGGTCAACACGCCCTATTCTTTGCTCCAACCGCATAGGGTTCCAGGGGATGTCATAATTGATAATGACGTGAGCAAACTGAAGATTTAAACCTTCTCCACCAGCATCGGTAGAAATCAATATCCTATGGCTATCACGAAAATCGTCCTGCGCTTTTTGTCGTTCTTCCATCTTCAAAGAACCGTTCAAGGTGACAACAGAAATCCCCCTCGCCTCAAGGAATTCCCTGAGCATTTCCTGGGTAGGAACAAACTCTGTAAATATCAGTACCTTGAGATCCGGCTCATTTTCATCTGCCTGTAACTGGTAAATCCATTCAATCAGAGCTTCGGCTTTGGCGTCAGGGCCGGACACTTCACATTGCCTGGCAGCCTCAAGCAGGGTCTCAACATGGTTCCTTTCATTTTTAATGGCAGAAATCTGGGACTGTATGAGCTCTTCGAGTAATTCCTGGCCATCCATGTCGTAGATGTCGTCGTCTCTCTCTTCATCCCCCGCATCATTCTCAACATCACTCATGCGTGAGCAGGCTAATTGTTCACTCTCCTCAAGAGCCGATAACCGCCGTTCAAGAGTTGTACGGATCGCCTTGGTGCTTGAGACAACGAGGCGTTGCATCAAAATCATCAAGAAACCGATATGACGTTTTTTCTGCAGAACAGCCTGGTTATACCCTTCGCGGACATAATCGGTTACAGCTTCATATAAGAGGCGTTGCAATTTATGACGGCTTTCCCAGGAGATGGGAGCCATTTGCGTTTTACGGGGCTTGAATAAAGGTTTTCCCTCTGCATCTACAGCTTTTCTTTTTTCTGTTCGAATAACAAATGGGGCAACCCGGTCTCGGTTAACACTCTCCAGCTCAGGGAAAGCTTCATCATCAAGCAGACTCATCAAACGATGGAAGGCGTCTGTTTTCCCCTGATGTGGAGTTGCAGATAATAGCAAAACATAGGGAGCAGCCTCAGCCAGCCCTCGACCAAGTTTATACCGTGCTACTTGATCTGTGCTCCCTCCTAACCGATGTGCTTCATCAACAACCACCAGGTCCCAGCCTGCAGTAACCAAGTCCTCAAAGCGAGCACGGTTGTACTCAGCTATTCGCTCATCTGTCCAACCGCGACGCTTATCCAAAGGCTTTACAGAATCCAGGGAAACGATAACTTGATCGAATACAGACCATCCTGAAACGGGTTGACCGGAAGCAGGAACTAATCTCTGCAGAGTAGGAATATCCTCGCCCAGGATAAGCTGAAATTGCTCGTTGAAGTGTGTCTGCATCTCAGCTATCCACTGAGTTGCAATTCCTTTTGGGGCAACAATTAAGATACGTTTTACCAGCCCTCGCAGCTTCAACTCCCGCATAACGAGACCGGCTTCAACGGTTTTCCCCAAGCCAACCTCATCAGCCATTAAGTAGCGAACCCTATCCCCCGATATTGCACGAGATAAGGCGTTTATCTGGTGAGGCAATGGTATTACATTTGATTCCATTGGGGCCAATAACACATGCCCCTCCGTCGCATTTACCGTGCCTTCAAGCACTTCAGCGACTTTTGCTGCAGCTGTAATGTAGGATATTCTGCTGCTTTCAACTTCTGGCTGGAAGTCAACGTTGAGAGTTTTTAATGTCGATTTCGGGACACGAACAACAGCATCCTTATTGGGTAGCCACACACGGCAGACAGTTTGCCCCCATAATGTCTGCTCTTCAATTACCTTGCAGATACAATTATGGATTTTGCTGTATTGCCAGGTGGAATCCATCAGTCCATCGCCCCAACGAGTTCAAGCAGCTTTTTCCTAAAATATGCAAAACTTGGAGATACATTATTGGTTACATCCATATGTGGAGTAATTTTTTCCGCCCATACCGACTTCTCTGCTCCAACAGCCTGCCATCCTTTAGCAGAAAGTGCGGAAGAGCCGCCTTTATACACTGCATCAGCCAACCGCTCCCAGGTGCCGCAGATTGAATCGTTTATGTAGGCATCCAGAACAACGTCTTTGGCCTTAGAATAGGCAGATTTGACTGCAGGAATATCACCAAGAAACCATGCCTCTCCTTCTTCAATGGCAATACAAAATCGGGTTTCCGGCTTGGGGTTACAGGTATTTAGAATATTGAAAAGTTCTTGGCGAAAAGTTTTGAGGCACTTGTCGTCAAGATCGCAGACCAGAATTACTGCCGCAGAATAATCGGCCGGATAATTTGCAAATGTGCTACCATACCCCCGAAGAAGCCGTGGTAGTTGGTCAAGTAGAATGCGTTTATTGGCACCTCCGTTTACACCTAGGTTTTTAGGGATACGGCCGATCCCTTTATATGGATGAACAGTGAATGTATGCGCATCTCCTATAATTAGCGGAACAAGGATATCGAGCATTTTTTTACCAGATTGATCTTCAATGAGGATTTCAAAATGCATCCGCTCACCTCGCATCCAGGTAATCGCTATACCAAAGCCCGCCTAGAGGCAGGCCTTCGGCGACCATGTTTTGGACAATGGAATCATCACTTGCCCTGCGAATCATCGAATAACCATCTGAACCCTTTGCCAGGATCCAGACCTCGGCAGGTTCCAAGGCATCAACCAGATAGGGTTGGTGAGTCGTAATAAAAACCTGAGATCCGCCCTTACGACCTGTCGCGTGTGAACGAAATTCTCGTGCCAACGATTCAAGAAGTTTGTGGTACAAGCCATTTTCCGGTTCCTCGATACATAAAAACGGTGGTGGTGTAGGATCTTCGAGTAACAAGAGATAGGCGAAGACCTTTAATGTCCCATCAGACATCTGCTGCGAATAAAACGGGTCTTGAAAGCCTTTGTCATTAAACCTCAGCAACAACCGACCATCGTTCGTCTTTTCTGTATCAATTTTGTCAATACCAGGAATTTTTTCCGCAATTCGGTTCAATATAGATTGGAAACGCTTCAGATGTTCCCGTTCCATGAATTGCACGACATTTCCAAGATTGTCCCCATGAACATTGAGATGCTTCTGAGGGCCAGCAAGAGGCAGACTTCTCGCTGCATCTGGTGTGAAATAACTAAGGTACCACCCTTCGATAAACTTACGGAATGCAGAAATCCTAGGATGTTGTTTCAATGAACCCAATGTGGCAATTCCGAGCTTGCGCATGTCTTCAAGCTCAACAACTTCGGTTTCTCTGGACTCTTCTTTTGCCGCACCGGATTTAATGGATTCCATCAAACCTATCAGGTCAAAATCTCCCTGTCCCTCGTCAATCTGACGACCTTCCTGATCACCTTTCCAAACAACCCCCTTTCCACTATTCAACACAAGAAACGAAAAAGGCCAACCATGCTTCTGTCCTTTTCGTCTCTGCCGAAGGCGTTCCTTCAACACATAAGGACGGCCTGATTTATCGATATCAATAGAAATCTCATAGGTGATGGGCCTGGCATTTCCATCTTCTTTATAGTAAACCTCGAATTCGATTGGACCTTTTTGACCTTGCGCCCGAATACGTTCAAATCCACCCCTTCCGCGTAAATCGCACGCCTCTTCAACGCCTGACTTTAAAGAGTCAGCCAGAAATCCAAAGGCATCAAACAATGTGCTCTTGCCAACACCATTTTTACCGATAACAGCGGTCATAGGCGTGAGCGGAGCGAACTGCTGCTGGTTCCACAACCGACCAAGAGTGACATCCCGCAGTGCTCTAAAATTTTTTACCCGAAAACCTTCTATTTTTGCCATCAGTGTCCTCCTCGATCTTTCAATAGCCTGGTTCCCTTTTCAGAAAGGACATACTTCTGGGATTTACTTCTTGGGATTTCAGGAAGAGTCATTTCGACAAGCCCATGATCCAGCAAGTTGGCTAAAGCAGCTTTGTAATTCCCCGTTCGACTTTTATATCCCAGTATTCCCAAGAGTTCTTGTGTGCTTTTCGCCTCAAGGCAAGCCTGTAAGATTTTGGCCTCAGTTTCGTTTAACTCGACATGGGCCTCGTCATGGGCCTCTTGATCGTCAACATGGGCCTCGTCATGGGCTTCAGATGTAAAACGAGCTTTCATTACTGGTGCAAGCTCGTAAAATCCATCCTTTTCTACCAAAAGCACCTGAGTGATTAAATGATTTAAAATTGCATCCAGATCCCGGTCATTCTTGGCTATTACCGTTTTAAGCTCTCTCTTGCTTAAAATGGTTCCCTTTTTACATGTATAGGCAAATACTTTCGCCTGATCCTCGGAGAGATGGGCGCCTATGGTTTCCTGGAATTTGAGTTGTAGTTCGGAGAGAAGGAGTTCACGTTTAAGGACGAGTTCAAAAGACTTCTTGCTTTTGTCGTTATCGATCTCAGGTGGAATATGCCCCATCCCACTCCAGTTCATGAACACTTCTCGCAAACCCCAGCCGGCATTTTCACTTAAGCCGATCCGTCGAAAAGCATTTACAATCAAAGGATTACGGACTTCCTTTTCTCCTGGAGACAACAAATCATCTACATTAGCAAATGCATCGCCGGGGTTCCAGAACTCAGTCTGATCGGTGAAATGTTTTATAGCCGGTTTGCGGGTATGATCGGAGTAGTCCTGATGGATCAGCATATTGACGATTGCCTCACGAAAGGCAATGTAATCAACTGGCTGATCCTTTCTCTGCAGGGTTTTGGGATCGACCTCAAAGGGGATCTCAGCAAAACGATAATACCAATCAATTACAGCGCGCCAGGATTGTACCAGATTGAAATCACACAGAGCCCGGTCCTGCCATCTTTCTTCAGAAACTTGATCCGATGAAAATAAATACCGCTGACAATCTATAACGGGGCGAGGTAGCACACCTCTCAAATACCCGTCAGTACCAAAAAGCAGGATGGAAGCGATAGTCGGTTTTCTTCCGTAGGGAGATTCTTTCACCAAACCCAGTTGAAAGAGAAATTCCTCATCACTGAGGTCAGTATATGATCTCCGGTTATTTTTCGACTCATATTGACGTCGATACCAAGCGATATCATCTGGGGAATAGCATTGAGGCAGTTCATAATCCACGGTTGTACCATCATATCTCTCTTTCGATGCGTCATTTAAGAGCCGTTTCAACTCATCATCGGTGCACTTGACATCACAAGCTCCTTTGCGCAGAAAGCTCTTTCTGATGTCTTTATTCAAGTAAACAGGCTTCTGAAGCCTCGGTACTTCCGGAACATAGAATACAAGCAGGTCTTTACTTTCTATGGAAAGCAGCTTCTCTTCGACATTGATAATCTGGTTTATCTTGTCCTTTTGACGGAGTGTTGTAATGAAGTCATTCTGGATTCTATCGACATCCACAACACCAACTACTTCAAAATCAACACCATCTTTTTTTACTCCAAATACCAGATGACCGCCTTCGGTATTGGCAAAGGCTGATACCGACTCATAGGCACTTTTGGGAACAGCGGTCTTTGCTTCCTTAAACTCGACGTCTTTCCATTCATGCTGGCTGAGAAGATCTATTATCTCCTGCTCCGTCATAGCTCGTCTCCCGTTCTGGTAACAGCTTGGTCGTACCACATGAGTAAACGAGGATCTTCCTCCAATATCTTGCTTGGTATTTTTTCAGCCACTGTAATGATGTCTGTATACTCTCTCTGCTGATATGCTTTTTTAAATCCAGCACGAACTGCCTCTAGGCGGAAAATCTTAAGTTTTCCCCTGAAAACCTTATATTCTTCAAATTCCTTCAACAGTGTTTTTTCTCTTAATCTCTCGAGATCCCCAACCTTATTCGGATCAGGGACATACCAACGGTTTTGTGCTTTGGCCACCAAAGTTGGATCATCTTTGGTGAGATTTCTCATGTCTTTCCAGTTTGTAGAAAGGTAGCTATGAATCTGTTCAGGTACGGGCCCTTTGGCATCATACCTAAGGAAATTCTGTTCAAGAATCTCATCCAATTCAAGCAGCTTCTCCGTTCGTTCCCATCCCCCAATCTCTTTCATGAAGTGGGGTTTCAATTCACCAGAGGTCTGTGGTTTTAGTATTAACTGTCTTCTTAACCACTGAATAGCCGTACTCTCATCTGTAACAAATAATTCAAGCTGCAATACCTCTCTGACTGTCATTCTCTTTTTGTCATATACTGCAGTCTGTTCTGGGAGAAAATACATACCATCTCGCTCTGAGAAACGTTGCCCAAGGCCTAGGTAAAAATCAGCTGCTGACAAAGGAACGGTGAGCCCTCTTTGAACATGAAAAGCAACCATCCTGTCGAATAACAAATAATTTTGCCTTTCAGATACAACCTCAACTTTTCCTTTACTTTCAACAAAAATTGGAAGCTGCTTGAGATGTGCTCGAATAAAATTCCATGCACCTTCTTCAGTACTAGACTCAAGTTCAAATTTATTAACAAATCCCTCACTAGGTTTGTAAGCAGATATTACAAGATCTTGGTCAATGGCTCCCGCTCTATTAACAGCATTGAAAGATCTTTGTTGCTTATTTAATACTCGCACATCTGCAACAACAAGCCCGGAAGACTCTATTGCTTGTTGAATCGCACCCCAAACAGCATTTTGGCTATTGTGAAATTCTATAGTTATCCATCTACCGGGCTTAAGAATACGATAATAAGACTTAAATGCACTAAGCATCATTTTAGAGTAAAATTGCAAATCCTTACGGTGAACATAGTTAAGAACACAATCTTCCTCATAAACTGTTCTCATTTTAAGCCACGCCTCAACAAACATATTTAGTTCAGCATATTGTAAAGATTCTCCAAAAGGAGGATCTGTAAAAATATAATCAACAGAATTTGCGGGGACATTTGGTAAATCAACAATGCTTTGTGTTGTCAACAAAGATGCTTTTTTTGTTTCTAAATGAAGTGAATTTAATTTTTTAATCTTCCTCCTTAAAACATCAAAAACATTTCTTTCGAGGTGAATTGATGGAGTAAACAAAGTCCCTGAAACCCCACCGCCACCCCCAAAATACCCCTGTTTTCTTGAGATGTAATTATTAATTGCAGAAAGACAAAATTGAAAAAGAGTAGTGTTTTTGTGTGATGAAAGTGTTTTTTCCCACAAATAGCTATAAGCATATAGAGCCCTTCGTGTGTACATATGGGCAACGTGGGACAACCCAGAGCCATTAATCAATTTGTTAGTTTGACGACCAGAGAAAAACTCATCCAGAGGTATATTTGGCCAAGAAATATCATCAATTTTTTTTGCATATAATTTGCTATCTTCAGGACCTATATTTTTACTAATGTTCTTTTTACCCTTTTTAGTTATCTCTTGAACGAGAGCCAATTCAGGAATTCTAACCACCTTACCAAGCACAGGATCAAACTCAGAGGAGAATGATCGTTCAAGCTTAATTGCTCCAGACGCTTTTGAAGCCGATTTACCAACAATTGTTGAACAGCTTGGACATGGAAAAATTTTCCTCATCTTTCCATTTTCAAGGGCAGCATCCCAAAATATAAATTCATGTGTACAGTTAGGGCACAAAAATACATCAGACCAAACAGCTCTTAGCAAAGTTCCTCGCTCCAATGTGCTATAGAGCCAACTTAGATCTTTCTCTGCTTTTTCAACTATGGCTAAAGCCTCTGCCGTAAAAGATGACAGTTCATATAGGTTTGAATAGTTATTTGAAATAAAACTGGCGACTGGTGAAAGGTCATTTAATATGGCCTTTCTTTCACCTATTCGGGCAACAGTTTTCCAAATTAACTGTCCTTTTTCTCCTATATCCTCTTGCAACACCGTACCATCATCTTTGACCTGATAACCTAACGAGGTTATTTCACTTTTAACTCCAGACAATTGCGCTGCCACCCCGGTCATACCTGTTCCACAAAATCCATCAAACACTACATCCCCGGGTTCAGTATAGTGGAGGATATAATGCATAATAGCCTTATGAGGCACTTTTGTATGATAGGAATGAGCATTATAGATTGGATCATTTTTCCCTTCGCTCACATCAGCAGCAAAAGGTTCTCGATGGTAATTGTAGTCAGCAGGCTTCTCAGCTTTCTGTTCCTTCCACTCATTTATGAATTCGGCAAGCCAAGGATTAGGGCAAGCCGTATAATATGGCGGATCGCTCAGTTTAAGAATGTCTTCATCATCGCCAATAGGGAATCCTTCAATTTTACGAAACTCAGGATCATTCAACTTTTTTCGCAATTCCTCCGTAAAATAATCACGGCGTGCTCTATCATTCTCAAAACTCATGCCTAAGCAGGTCACCGGTCCAGCATCTTTTGAAAAAATATGTTTCATATCAAAAAGATCCTGGGGCTTATAATCTTTCTTCTCCATAAATAACTCCCAAATTCTTGACTCGCTGACCTACCTTTAACAAGCTCAATAATCTCTCAATCAATTACAATCCTGACCTTTGCAGGATCCTTCCCTTTTGATAATTGATCAATGTAGTCCTCGAACCGCTTTTTCATCTCAGATGGTGTAGCTGGTCCACTCTCAATCTTTAATGCCTTCTGAATACCCAGTATATTCACCGAGACCCTAACAAGCCCAGAAAGCACCTCCTTGAGTGCGTGGACAAAATTCGCATCGAACGGCAAAGGTAATTCCTTAGATTTTAAAAATGCCTGCAAGGCCTCTTTATCATCAGCCTTTAAAAGGTCCATATTCGCCTGAGTGATGGGATCTTCCAGGTTGCCAACCAGCATTTCCGTCCAATTCGTTACCATGGAATCAAGTTCGTCATCCATATTGTCAACAAGTTGTGAGCTGGCAATGGTTTCTTTCTCAACTGATGGTCGGAATCCACAATGCGGGCAAGCGGGGCTTGTATCTAAGTTGGTTTCGGTAAGAGCAAAACAGCTTTTCAGACCTGCCAATCGGTTCTGGTAATTGGTCAACTGCTGCCGTGGCATAATATCAATAGATACCAATTTCAAAAGTGTCTGAAGGCGAGAGTCCCCCATCAAGGAAGCCTTTCGTTTATCATCATTTACACCCAGGCGGGCTTTCGTATGCAAACCAATATAGGCAACAATATATTCTTGCTTCAGCTGTAAAAGCTTGCCCCCTATGGTCTTTGACTGACTGGTTAATTGAGTCAAATCAACTTTATCGAGCATATCGACTATATCCTTACGGATAGTTCGCATTCGATCTACCCAATCATGGTCATTTGGTAATACACTCTCCGCCGTAGATAACCATGAAGCCGTTGGGCTATGGTCCATGACAAACTCACGTAATAAGTCCAGCTCATCTAACGCTTTTACTGCCTGCTCGTGCTTTGTTACTTCCGATACACTGTAACGGAAGTTTTTGAGTTTGCCGGGGGAGGTATAGGCCTGCAGAGACTCAAAAAAGTCCTTGGCCTCATCCAATGCAGAAGATTTTCCCATAAATTCAGTGCCAGCAAGTAAATCCTGGGCCCAAAACAAAAGCCCTTCCCTAATGGTTTGCTGTGCCAGCACTGTTCTTTTGACAAACTTTCCCACAGCTTGCTGCATATTTTGTATGGGCTCGACGTTGCCTTGCGTTATTAACTGCGCCATACCAGGCGTCATATCGAGTAATTCAAACAGAGCTTTAAGTGCTGGCAGGTTCCATTCCTTCGGTTGTTCAAGATGCTTAAACCGAGTCAATTCGTCCATACTGTTAGCTGCAAGTTGCTGAAGAGCAGTGGCATCGAATTTCTTACCCGGAATTGATAAAACGATATCTCCGGAATAGACCAGCCCAGCAACAAGGACAACTACCCATTCAGGCTCCAGCCGTAGTCCACCAGGATTCATATATTCCAGGCCATGATCATCTTGTATGATTTCGTTACGGTTGATTACCTGCCCATGACCTTTGGCTTTGACAATTTCAAGGATGTATTTGGTGTATTTGGATGTATATGTGTCGATTTTATCACCATCCAGAAGCTCGAGTGCGTCAAGCACAGCGGTCGCCTGCTTGGTTCTGTTTTGACCAGCAATAGCTCGCAATGCATCCTGTGCGGCCTGTGGTCTATTGCTCCCTGTGATGACGACAGTAAAAAATGGATAGTCGGGGGCTTGATTCTCAAAATGAGGGGTCAGGCACACCCCTGCAATGGTATTTACAAGGTCACGAAAGTTAATTGTTTCATGGGGGGAGAGACCAGACAAATCACGTATTGATTTCCCTTTTGCCCATGCGGTCATAGACTTGCTTCGTCCCTGGTGGGTAACCTCGAAAGCCTCTGCCATATGCTTTTGCAGCCATTGAACGAGATTTTTCAAGAAGCCATTAGCCTTGGACTCGTATGTGGCCTTGGCATGACCTGAAGATGTGCCAGCGAGATCAAGTGCTGCCGCATAACTTTTAAGAGATAGCCAGAAATCTTCCCCGGTATCTTTTGCCGGTTTGAGACGGAAGAAAACCTCATCACCTACTTTATCGTCTTTAAATCGGGGAGGGTCATTGGGTTGTATGAAGTAGATATAAAAATCTCTTGTAGGTACTGCTGTAGACCGTTCGTTGGGAGCTCCAAAAAACAGATAACCTGTACGAGCAGCATTATGTTCCTGCCACTCCAACTCATGCTGCCATATTTTGTAGCCCGTTACATAGGTGGAATCCTGACATTCCATTACACGTTTTAATGCCTCGTAGTAAAAACGGTCCAGCTGGGCATCGCCTAATGTCTCAGCCCGTTTCTCGATGAGCGCATCAAAGTCATCAGTCTTTTTCAGATCGAGGTAGAACTGGCGGTTATCTTTATTGAAGGAGATAAACTGACCGCTCACGGTCTTATGGATTTCGCGAAGCACCGTTTCTACATGGGTCTGTAGATCTTTATCAGGCTCATCACTTCCCAGCTCTGCTATCAGTGGGTCAAAAAGGCAAAGGCGGTCACGCAGTTCTTCTGCGCTCGCTCCCATTGGAGCATAAATATCTCCAGTGGTAAGACGATGAACGGACAAGGCATGAATAAGCCGGAGTGCCATTGGTTTGTATTGCTTCCGGGTAATGGCATTCTCGATGCGAGACTCCAAGATCTGACTACATTCGATGACATCTCGGATTTCAGGAATTGAACGAAAGGACGCATTTTGTTTCAGAGTATTCCAATAGCTGTCGAAGGCTATAAGACCTGGTTCCTCCTCAGGGACATCCTTGTCCAAGACGCCTTTCATCCCCATTGATAATGTTTTGAGAATTTCTCGCTTTTCGACAACGGTAACTCTCTCAAACGTATCAATATAGTCTGGATGCACAGGGAAGAGGCGAACAAACTCATCCATCCGCTCGTTCATCCCACCGTAAAACCTGGCGAAAGGAGTCAAGTAATCCCGGATCTTGACCTGTTGCTCTACTCTCTTTTTCAGTAATCGCTCTGACACGACGAATTTCACGTCACTTCGTGCAATGAGAATTTGTTCAAAACGATCCTTGACGCGACGAATACTGTCAGCGACAAAAGCAAAACGGGGGCTATCAAAAATGGCTTCCTGTACACCTGCCATAAATCGGAAACGAAGGTCTTTACATACCTCACCAATTTCACGCAGGAAGTTCAGATCAAGGATAAGCTCCTGGTCTTTACGGGTTCGGAGATAATCCAGCAATTCATCAACAACCAACAAGAGACCCTGACCAGGAAATACCTCACCAAACTTGGTCATCATATCCTCGAAGGCTCTTTTATGGCTGGTAATAGACCCAGTATCAGGGAAGGTGTAATCGACACCAAAATTTTCGAGATGTTCTTCCAACTCTGCAACCAGAATGTCTCTCAGAGACATTGTTGTGGCGCCGATTTCCGTCCTGATTACCTTGAATTTTCCTGCAATTTGTTCTGCCTTTTCCTTAACGCCATCATGATTCAAACCGTCCAGGAGAGACTCGTCAGCTGCAAGGCTGGAGACAACAGACATTAAGTGCGACTTACCAGTCCCGTAATTACCTACGACCAGGATTCCCTTGTTATCAACAGGATCCTGGAACTGGAGTTGAGGAATCACCAACCCGCTTAACCTCTCGGCCATCTCATCAGAAATGACATATGTACTAACCAGCTGGTGAGCAGAACTTGATTTGTCAGCATCCCGCAGTTGAACAACTGATTCTATCGGATCGAATTGAATTAATTCTCCATATTTCATAGCAACTTATCCTCGCTTGAATATTTGATATCCACCGTTGCCTCACCATTCATGCTGACAACAAGAGTGTCTGATAATTCATAACTTCGATATTCTTTGTGGCCAGGCTCCCCATAGGTCAAGCGCCCTTCGCCTAAAGCCCCATTCCAGGTGGCTATCACAATCTGATTTCGAGACAGGCCTTGCAGTAAACGCAAAGGATCTTGCTGAAGACCTGTATCAAAAAGAATCTCTATGTTATCCAGAAATGCAATTTTGCCGGACTTTCTTACCACTTGATGCAGAATATCTGACAACTTCAACAATCTCTGTTTTTCTGTGAGTTCAAGCAGTTCTTTTGCCAGACTAAGATTGACATTTATAAGCGGCAGACCATGTCCTTGAGCCAATTTCTGGATAACAGCAGTTTTCCCACTACCACTTCTCCCGACGAGCAGCACGAGTTTGTGGTACAGCCCTTCAGCTGCTTCAAGGGACAGTATCGCCTTGTTCTCAATCGCTTCTGCCATGGCCCCAGACTCCCAGTCCTATTTCATCTACTTATCCGTTCCCTCATCAGGGGTATCAGAAGCTGCACCACCTGCTTCCACCCAAGCATCAACCTGTTCTTTCTTGAACTTCCATAAACGACCAATTTTATGAGCAGGCATTTTTTCTTTATTAATCCAGTTATATACTGTATCTTTACTCACACCAAGATACGTTGCTATTTCTTCGACAGACAACCAACGATCATCCATATGACACCCCTTTGTATGAGCCTTTCTATCAACCTAACTTCCCAGTATCCCGATAAAGGACACATGTCAATATGATTTAGCCGGATTACGTAGGATTATATTTATTTTATTAAGATTAAAACAGAATAAAGCTATATCCATCAAAGTATCCTCACGCCTGGTTCATAGAACCTGAGTAGCATGGATGTTACTTCGTTTCTTCAAACACTCCGTTTCTTTTTCTTCATCGAGTGGTTTTGTTTTTTCGTTTGTTGATAGCCCCCCACTCTACCCAGCCGAAAGGTTCGCAAAAAAAACTTCTCCATAGCAATGTGATTATGAGCCTGTAGCACAAAAAAACGGTGGCCAGACCGTTTCAGCCTAGCCACCGTTGGTTTTGAATAAAGTTACTTATCATTTTCGGATCATACACCAGAGCACTATCAAGCAGGGACCTCGTCGACCACATGAGTTCCACGCTTGAGCTCAGCCATTTTCTCGGTGAGTAACCAGAGTGCCTGGTTGAGTTTGATATTGCGATCCAGCGATTTCACCGGTCGGGTCGTTGACCGGCGCATTCGCCCTTCCTGGTCGCGGCGTACTCCTTTGAGGCCTCCGCGCATGATGTTTTCCTGCACGACGTTGAAGGTGGTCCACAAATCCTTGCCTTGATCGTCATACCGTCGTTCCTCGAGAAGCTGTGGTGGTTGCAACGGGGCAGATTCTGGCTCATCATAAACCAGGCCATGCGATGCCTTGGCGAAGATGTCGCGCTCCACTGGCGACAACTCGAGAACCTTCATGTCCTCTACCCGCTCGGCAATCTCACCGGCGGAAGATGCGATCTCACCAGCCGATGCGATAAAATTATCCGGTTTAAAGCCGATATGCTTGTGCCGAAAGTTGGCAAACTCAGATGCCACCATAAGGCCGTTGCCGCAGATCTGTCGCCAGACTGAAGCGATAAGTTGAAATGCGCAACCACGGTCATGAGAGTTGAACAGCAACAGATCAACACGCTCGCCATCAAACGACAGTCCTTTTCGTGCAAAGCGGATAAGATGTCGCTGGAAACCTTCTCGATATTCACTTCGTACCAGGCTTTGTTCGGCATGAATTGGTTGCCATCCAGCATCACGAAGCAGGTCGATTGCTGTCATGGTTGGTACGAATGAGTAACGGGAAGAGACTCCACCCATGGGCTCAATGGCGCCAGCGGCAGGTGCGAGAGATATTATCTGATCGTTGGTTAAAAATGATGGTGCGGTCATGGTCTGTTCTCCTTTATCAGGCAAAGACCGTCCAGTAGAGGACGGTCATTTCCCGCATTTCCCATAAACATTGTGGCAATTTGGAACCCATTATGTACAGCCATGCTCCAAAATCAGGATCTATTGAATCCCAAATTTGCACAATGTTTACCAATGGTCAGCCCATGCAACATCATCTTCTTCAGTATTTTGTCAGCGAACATAGCGAACTATTTTTCACTGACAAAAACTTTGAAGCTGACGCCGCCTGAACTGATGAGAAAAGCGGGTACGCCCTCTACAGGTTAAGGGATGAGAAGACACCTTCGTCTGCCATGGATGTTACGCTCTCACCAATAATGAGGTGATCGAGCACGATGACATCCACGACCAGGAGGATCTTCGCGAGTTTTTCAGTGAGTTCGATATCGTTTTTGCTCGGTTCGCTTGCACCCGAGGGATGGTTGTGGGCAAATACCACTGCTGAAGCATTGAGCTGCAATGCTTCTTTCACCACCTCTCGAGGATGGACGGTTGCCCGGCTTACCGAGCCGCGGAACATCTCTTTAAAGGCTAGAACGCGATGAGTGCTGTCCAGAAACAGACAGGCAAACATTTCACACTGGTATCCTATGAGTTTCTGCTGAATGGCGAACCTGGCACTCTGCGACGACTCAATCATCGCGCCGCGTCGGAGCCGTGAACCACTCAACCGTCTGGCTGCCGAGAATATAACCTCTTTGGGAGCGGGCAGATATTGCCCTTTCGGATCCTGCACATAGAGCATGTCTTGCCTCCTATGAATTGTTGGGGAAAGACACCCTTGGGGCGAATTGCCCCGCAGGGAGTAGAAGATGAAATGTGTATTGTTGATTGCTTATTTGGGGAGGATCTAACGGCTTAAAATGGTACATCGTCTGACATGGGCGGCGGATCTGACTCGGTCGGAGGATCTGGGATGCGTTCACTAGCATCAGCGCCGCCAAGCATTTTCATTTCACGACCGATGATCTCGGTAGTGTACCTGGTAACGCCTTGGTCATCCTGCCAACGCCTTGTCCGAATCGGCCCTTCGATATACACTCGTGATCCCTTTTTGAGATATTGATCACAGATTTCAGCCAGGCGACCAAACGTGACAATCCTATGCCATTCGGTCGACTCCTGCCTGTTACCCTCAGCATCAGTCCACCTTTCTGTAGTGGCCAGCCTGAAAGTCGAAACTGCCACCAGGTTCTTGGTACAGCGGTTATCGACATCATTACCGAGGTTGCCTATCAACATGGTCTTGTTCAACATAATCTTCCTCCTGTTGGATGGATTAGGTAAATGCTTCGCTCACAAAACCTGGATTACGACTTGTGCTCAGGCAACCTGCTTGATCTCAAGGAACGAGTATGAGCTGGTGGTCTGGAAATTTGCGATTGACTGATCATAATCACTCAGGAATTCGGTAAGTTTTACGGTATCGAGTACATTGCGACTACGTGAGGCTTTCCGTAGCAAATGACCATTGGCCCGCATGGGACCGCGTTGGTCAACAATCGCCAAAAGGTTCCTCTTACGGGTGCTGATATCCTTCTCCAGTTCCTTCTGCTGCTTTTGCAAAGTGGTGAGGATCTCCACACTCTCTCGCAATTCCTGAACCTCATCGGCCGCAAACTTGGGACAATCTGCAATAAACTTGCAAAAGCCGCAGAGTGGCCCAGCCTCCATTCGTGGAATAAAGTTATTATCTTGCTGGTACTGTTGATATTCGTCCCATATAGCTTTGGCACGATCAAGCAACCCTGCATACATGGTCTCCTGTGGTGTGTAACCATTAAAGAGTTGCATACCATACTCGCCCAGGTTGACGGCAAGAATAGCACCCTTCTCCACCGTATATTCAGGGAAGCTTTCAGCCAGCAGGCCCATTTGCAGATAAAGTTGACTCTCCCAAGCACCGTGGGGTTCGTCCGGCATCTTCTCGGGGGACTTCACCTCAAGGACGGCCATAGTCTTGCGCGCTTCTGAAATGAACACAAAATCCAGATGAGCAATGATCGGTACCTCGCCGTTGTGGCTCGCCTCGACCTGACGTTGAAAACTGGTGAAACCAGCAGTGACAAAAGCGGCAGCAACAATATCCTCTGCCATGTGGCCACGTCGAAAGCGAAGCAAGGTAACCAAATCGATCTCCGGCGGGTGGACTTTGCCGAGAATGGTTTTTCGCGGGCAGGATCCGATATCGGATGCACCAAGATAGGTGGAACGGTCACCGAGGTTCTCTTGAGTTTCCTGAATAGCGAGTTCCTGTAATGCCGATTGCAGTGTGATGAGTAGTTGTTCAGACATGGTATCCTCCGTAGTTGGTGAAGGAGGATAGCTTTCCCCTGCGGGAATGGTGCCAGCTTACGCGGCGCTATCACTCCCTCAGAGATATGGGTGGTTGGCTGTATTATGCAGCCTGTTTTATCCAGCTTTTATCCTGCTTGTTCCATTGAAAGCCTGCTGCCTTGAGCAGCTCTTTCTTGTCATAGAGACGATCACCAATGGCGACGATTACGCCTTGGCGATTCTCGAAAGAGACGCCGGCAATCTTTGGCACTGAGTTGGACTTATCTGTATTGCCAGACTTCTGTACTGGAGGTTCTGGTTGGTTATTCTTCTTTGGAGCAGATTGACCGCCATTGAGATAGACATCTCGCAAGATTCCCTTATAGGCATCACTGCCAATTGAGATGAGTGAGAGGCACTTCTGAATGGCATCGGTAATCGCCCCCTTCTGTGCATCGCCAACATTGCCTTTAACGATTTGCATCTGCCCTTTCTGGGATCCTTTACAGAACCACTCGCCTTCATTCTTGAGATGCAGCGTTACTTCCGCCACAGCCTGATTCTCAAACAGCTCTTCCCTGGTTAGTTCATACCGCCAGTTTTCCGGCCCAAGCACTTCGTTGACACTGTCAAAAACATACTGTGGCCGGTAGCCATACTTGATCTGACCGATTACCTGACCGTTTCTGTCGGTCATCTTGATCTCCTGAATAGCTTCCTTCCCAAAGGAACGGAGCCGCTCATTTATGAGATCTATTTTCTCTTTGAGGGATTTCGCCATCGCTGTTTCCTCCTGCATGGATATGGGAGCAAAACAGCACCCCTAAGGGAGCAGATGTTTCACTCCCGGGTTATGGGGTTGGCAGACTATTTGAATTTGTAAGGGATTGGTTCGTACGAGATGACGCGGCAAGGCATATAGCCAAACGTGTCACTCTCATGAAAAACAGAACCATCTTACGGGGAAAAGGCCACGGGCTACTGACAGAAAGGTCCGCCTTTGCAGTTAAACCTGGTCAGTGAAAATGTGGCATACGTACCTGGAATTCAAGCACCTCAGAGCTGGGGTGCAGCTAAACCCTGTGAAAGGGGTATCTCATTGTGGAATGAGTCGGAATATATACTCTCAAATTACACCAAAACATCGTGAGGCATCAAGAAATAAAGGGATATTTTTTTTGAGCGGCATCACACTGAGCTTGTTGAAGAAGTTACAAATGCCCAATCCAGCTGGTAACTTTAATTCGGTTCATTCGTTACAACACCTAAAGAAATATATAACATTTCAGCCACATAGTGGCACTATATGAATCCATGACAAGGGAGAAAAATATGTTACGTAAATTCATTACATTGACAGCAATTTCTCTTTCAACATTCGGTATCGCGTGCCTGCCAACAATGTCTTTAGCAGACATAAATGACGGTCTTGTAGCCTATTACCCATTTGATGGCAATGCGGATGATATGAGCGGAAATGGTAATGTGGGCATTCCATACGGTGTCACTTATGTGGATGGAGTAATAGGGCAAGCAGCACATTTTGATGGTATCAATGATTATGTCCGAGTTGCCCAATCTTCCACTCTGGTTGATTTACAGACAATGACGCTCACCTATTGGGTTAAATACTACAAGCCAGTATCTGGAGCTGGCGATGTCAGTACCACTGTTTGTAATGGGCATGACAGCAAAGATCCTGCTGATGCAGGTTTTTTTACATATGCCGCCACTAATGGTGTAAATCATCGACTTGGCATTTGGGGAGCCGGTGTGGGAGTAGGAACTCCTATAAATGCCAAACCACCCCTATCTGAACAAAATTATGCATTTGTTACTTTTCTTGTTACCGAGCAAAAGGTGCAAGCATATCGTAACGCAGAGTTAACACATGAAGCCGACAGAGAGGGGGAGCCAATATCTAGACCAGCCAGAGATTGGTATATAGGCCAGAATGGTCTCAACGGGTATTACCTCAATGGCATTATAGATGATGTCAGGATCTACAACCGACCGTTAGCACAAGAGGAAATTGAAGAAATCTACACCCTGGGTCGAACAACGATTGAATGTAATTCATTTTCTCCCCCCCTGTCCTCAGGTCTCGTCACATTGAAATCAACCAAACGTCCACTACCTATCAAAGCCGAGTTGTATTCAGAGGAAAGCACAGTGGTATCCGACGGAGATATAGAATCAAACCCGGTTGTATTTATCTATAAATCTGATGAGTCATATCCTTTTCCGGTAACACCAGATCTCGATGAGTTTACTTATCAATCAGGTGCATGGAGATATACGCTTGAAGCCTCTCAAGTCACCGAACCAGGAGAATATATTACACACATCTTCTCAGGTGACCATAGCAAATATGTTATCCAGCCTACATGCAGCGCGAGTTTCGTTATCCCTTAACACTATTTAAAAATTACGAAAGGCCCTCTCCAAATGATCAGGACTGGACGAGTTCCAGCCCTGATCATTTGTCCCAATATTACCAAGCAGGTCATCCCCACAGAAAAAAGAAGATAGTACAAGAGATTTAATCTAATTTCCTGTCATCTTCTCTAAGGGGTACCATGCATAAGCAAATCAACAATATTGCCCATGACCACGGCCTCACACCTGCTGAGGTAATTGCAGAAATTGAGGATGCACTCTCTGTCCAACTCAGTCATCAGTACAATGCGGACGTCGCTGTGTTTTGCATCGATGGGAACCAACTGGAAGCTGTTATTTATAGAAAGCGAAACGGAGGGGTCACGCAGCAAACAGTCAATATGAGCCAAGTGCATTTGGGTACTCACATCCGGCAACAGATCAAGAACCGAATAGCCCGAGCAACCACTATCAAAGAGGCTGCTTACTACAAGTCTTTTGAGCGGCAGGCTTTCTGGGGGACCATCCAGAAGATTGACGAGGAACGTAACCTGCACGTTGAACTGGAGATCGATGCAACTGAGCAAATTATAGCTCTTTGCCCACTCAACCGTGTCGGGGTACATGAACGGCATAGCGAGTCATTTACCAGGGGGAGTCGTCGGGCCTTTCATTTACGGAAAATAGAGCCCGTCCTTCGTAACGGCACCCCAAAACTTAAGATCACCGTCGATCGCACTTCCAAAACGCTCGTTGAAAATCTTCTTCGAGAACAACTCAGTAATACACTCAGAGATTTTCGCATTCGCTGTGTGAAACGGTATGTCGGCCACAGGTCCATCGTGCTGACTTCAAGACCTTTACCCAAAGCTACAATCGTCGCTGTGGATCGCGAGCTGAAAGAGAGGATCCAGGTGCGATTTGTCGACTTCAACAAACCAGATGATATTCAAGAACAGATCACACGAGCCCTGGACGAGTGTCGGTACCGGCGTGCATCTCGATCGGCCTGAGATCATCCTCGAACTTGGCTTTCCAGATAGCTATCGCAAAGGTCACTTCTGGTGTTTTGGTACCACTCGTGTCGGTAAAACGAGGATCATGGAACACATCATCGAGCAGGATATCAGGAAAGGTTATTCCGTTGTCGCCATCGATCCTAAAGGTGATATCGAGCTATTTTCAAAGATAACCGAACTGGCCATCGATACCGGTCGGCACGAAGATCTGATGCTGATCACACCCATATTCCCAGAGTACAGCGCCATCCTGGATCCGCTCTCATCATATTACATGGTGGAAGAGCTGGTATCGCACATCACGGCCGGAGTTGCCGTTGGTAGGGAACCGTATTTTTTCGGGGTAGCCTATGAAGTGAGCCTTGTCGTGGTGCAGGCCCTTATCATGCTCGCCGAAGTCGCCGGTACACAACCGGTCTTCAACCTTAATGACATCAAGAATCATATCAGCCATAAGGATCTTGCGCGTCTTATGGAGCAACTCGAATATATCGACACCCCAGATGCAATGCAGCTTACTCGCGATATGCAGAAAATCCTTGCCACACCGGCGGACTACTATTCGAAGGTTGCCAGCTCGCTGAGGGTTGCGCTTACCGAACTGACCTCCGGTAACGTCGGCCAGATTATCGGCAAAGCAGACGAAAACCGCTTTATCAAACGACTGGAAGATGGACAAGGGATCATCCTGGTCGTTCAGCTCGGATCACTGCTCACCAAGCGCGCCGCCTATACTGCCGGCAAGGTCATCATCTCGATGATCCAGGCATTTGTTGGCAGGGTCTATTCCAGTGGCAAGTCTATCGCTCCATCACTGGTCCTGCATGTCGATGAAGCCCAGTCGGTCCTCTATCACGGGATAGAGGACCTCTTTGCCAAGGCTGGCGGTGCCGGAGTCTATATTCACGGCTACTGTCAGTCAATAAGCCAGCTCTTCGCCGAGGTTGGTGAAGACCGGGCCAATACAATCCTCGACAACTGCAATACCAAGCTATTCATGCGGGTACCGGACGCTAGCACCGCACATTATGTCTCTCGGCACCTAGGAGAGGAGCGGCGTTTCTCACCCATCATTTCTGTTGGAGGTGGACTGTCAATCCGAGAAACAGAGGAAGTGCGGATAAAGCATACAGAGATCCTCAACATGGCACCTCGTGAGGTCTTTCTCTCGACCTACTCCGGAATCTACAAGGGGAAAACCGCAACAGTCAAAGAGGGTTCACTGCAGGTAACTTTTCCGGACCTGGCACCCAAAGGCAGAAACCAATGTCGTGTGAGTGATGATGTTCCAGCTACCTGAACTGCTCTCACTCCACTGGTTTAACTGGATGATGCTACTGGTATTTATCTTAGGCATCGCCATCATCGTTTTGCTCTTTCTCCCCAAAGCAGAAGAGAAGATCATTCGTCAGATCCAACTGAAAGATCTCTCCGAGCTCTGGACCAGAAAGGAAAACAGCACCATCCATATCTCTGAGCTTTCCCCACTCTGGCGAGATGAAAAGGTAATCGCGCAGCAGGAAAAGCAACCCTCTTTCACCCACCAGCGAGCCACAGCCTTCTACACCACCATACTGCAGCAGGCCTGGTTTGCAAAATTCCCGACGCATCAAATGGTTTGCGAACAGCTGTTACAGTTGCTCGACGCTGAGGGAAACATCCCCTCTGTGGTGAACGTAAACAGTGACGTTGAAGGCAAATGGGATGACAGCACCTACCAGGTTCTGGCCCAAACCACCTTGCTCGATCATTCGCTTAATGTGGCAGAGCAGGTCGCGCACCTTCTGCAGGTTGAAAACGCTGTGCACGTAATACCAGACACGATGATTGCCGCCCTCGCCCATGATCTCGGCAAGCTCGAATCGATGCGGGGATACCTCTACTCACTGGGCGAACACCCTCTGGCCTCATGCAGACCGCTCTCTACAATTAATGAGTTTCGTGAACTCACCAGAAAAGACGAAATTTTGCAGGCAATCAAACTGCACCACAAGCGCCCCCAAGGCTTACTTGGCACAACATTGAAAAAAGCCGATCAACTGGCTCGACAACAAGAGCTCGAAAAGAATACAACAGAAACTGATACCCAATACGAAATAGTTCCCCCAGGATCAAAGGGACCCGCTCCAACAACCACTCTCATTGCACACACCAAATCCCAACAAGCTGATTCAGATATTTACGGCGATGAAACCACGACAGAAAAAAAGCAACCTCAACAGGAATCCCCAAATCTTGTAGATATCAACCGTTGGTTTGACGCAGAGCGTTTTTTGGAAGAATTAAAACCCTATATCAACAAGCTATTCAACCGACGTTTTCTCGCTTTCTCCATGCCTGATGGCCACGTCTACTTTCAAACCAAGGTGATTGAAGATGTGGCCAGAAAACTGGCCGAAAAAGCTGGCTGTATGGATATCGCCACAATGGCGCCACGGGATCCGAGTATGCGTGAGGTACTTTTTAGCGTGGTCCATCATTTTCGTCTGGACCATGATGTGATCGCCAGAGGCCTGATCAAAGACACCTTCTTTGGCGGATACTTCACAGTCCAGCGCAAAATAGGTAAAACCATCAAAGGCTACTACACTCCTTTTCATGCAGAAGTCTTTGGTCCAATTGCCGAATTTGAGAAAAATAAACCCAAAATGCTTCGCGACATCATCCAAGTGACTCCGCACGATCCCTATGCTGAAGAGGATGATCAATGAGTGGCGACCAATCCAACAGAGGTCAGTACGATACCAACGCGCCAATCATCACCACCGATAGCGGCAGGATCTATCGCCCAAAGAACCTGCTCAATGCTATCTCAGAGATTCAGCAGTTTTATGTCATTGAGAGTAAGGGACAGAATATCCCAGCAGAGTTCCTAACTCTCGATCGAACGATAGACTTCTTCAAGATCGGCATCAAATGTGGTTTTCATGAAGGGTTCGCCCTGACATTACTCTTCCCCGTCTTCCACTTTTACCTCTTCCCTTTCGTTTTCCACCAGGGAGATCTGTTCAGCAGATTGCTCTTTTCTTCCATCCCCTACCTCGTTCTCGTCATCAATACCGGAATGTGCTGCTATATCAGCCGCTATTACATCGGCAACCTCACGAGACGGGCAATCAACTCACTTTTAATGGGTCGGGTCCTCTCCCTACTCGTAAAAGCTTTTTTGCTCTATGTCTTCTACCTGTTCTTGCAGAAACTCAGCACGCCAGAGAATGTATGGAAGCTGCTCAGTCAGATCGACGTTAATGCTGAGAAGATCTATCACGGCTTCTTCACCATCAAACCGTACCTGCTGCCGGTCGCTACAAAGTATGCCATCATCATGGCCATCGCCGCAGTCATCCCCTATGGATCAGCATTCGTACTTGATGCCTTACAGCGATACCGGATCAGGAGAAACCAGCGTGAAATCTCAGCCTGAAAAGGAGCCCACATGAGCGATAAACACTCTACTAAACCGACCTGGGAAGAAATTCAGGAACGTAAAATCAATATGGCCAAGGAACGAGGTGCCCGGGTGATCAAAGTTAACTCCCCTCTCGGCGCCACCATGTTTAACATTCTCCGTCAATTTGATATGGTCTATATCCACTTCAAGTCAAGGTTAGGCGAAATGGATGGGATATCTTATGAGGAAGGTGAGATTCTGATGGAGGAAGGTCGGGAGTTGGTAATGGCTTTATCTGACTACACCGCAAGGTTGAGTCAAAAGGTCAGGTTTCGGTATTACATTCCTCAAGAGATTCAAGAGTTCATGAAATACGTAAGTACCGATCTGACAGAACCATAAAACAAATGCTCAGTTGTAAAAAACGGTATGTTGTTAATCATTTGACATGATGTTCAGTTGCTATACGTATGAAATTTGCAAAAAAACGGACCATCCATCCCCGAGGAATTACTAATTGCACCTGATGAAGGAAGAGTGGTTTTCTTTTGTGGGGCAAGAGTTTCACGTGCCCGGGCAGGATTGGTTGATTTTTTCGGGCTGGCGAGAAATGTCATTCCTTCTTCTTTGGGTGTCCCGAAAGATCATTCAGCAGTAAAACTTTAGAAGAATCTGCTAATTTTGACAAAAGACAGAAGCGTTGTTTCAGCAGATCGTATTTTTGGGTTACTCGAGCGCGATTTTGATACTCACATTATCGAAGAAGCCGTTGCAAGGGCACTCGCCCTAATGGGTGATGTAGATCTCTCAGCACATAAAATTCTTCTAGATTTGTCAACACCCCCAACAGGAAAAACGATGTTCCTTATCCCGTAAATAGTACCAGCATGAACTAGAGACATTCGGCATACTACTTCAATTATAACGGGAGGACCTATGCGGAAGAAACGATTTACAGAGTACGATATCATCAAAGTTCTCAAACAGGTCGAAGCTGACCGGACTGTTGCCGATGTTTGTAGTTAGTGCGGAGTGGGAAAGGCTACTTAATATATTTGGAAAGCCAAGTACGGTGGCATGGAAGCCTCAGATATCAAGAAACTCAAAGACCTGAAGAGCGCCCCCATCAGTCGCTGCGCAATCTTACTCCACAAGAATATGCTGCTGAGACCATGGTGGCTGCTTGATAGCAGTCTCGAATGATTCAATCAAGTCCAAGCCCTGTGAGTGCTCCGCAGCCTTGACAACATCACCCGAGATTTGCTGGACCAATACATGGCGATTGCGGAAGGATGCCTCCGGCAGGGCTGCCGCAAAAGGATTACAGAGAAAGACAACAACTGCCGGTTTCTCTAATTGTGGTTGGTACTAAAAGAGGGTTATTAACACCTCCGTGTGCATTGAGTCATATTGTTATAGACTGTACTAGACATCTTCAAAGATGTTTCCTAACTTGGACCAAACACCACAATGTGGTGTTTTTAGTTGACTCTAACTTGTTTTCATCTTAGGATAACCGAAATCAATACGGAGCCTCCAATAATCGATTTTGGAGGTCAGAATCAAACTTCTCTCAAATTTATTTTAAGGAGCACAAAATGTTATCCAGGACTCTTGCCGTTATGATTTTGCTCTGCATAAGTCTTCCGACCTATGTCTCTGCAGGTAAAGAGGAAATAGTTGTCTATTCCGCCCGTAATGAGCATCTCATACAACCAATTTTCGAGGCCTACACTAAAAAGACCGGAGTTAAGGTGAAGTATGTCACCGGAGATGCAGGTGCATTGCTTGAGCGACTCAAGTCTGAAGGTACCAACACTCCCGCTGACATGTTTATCACTGTCGATGCCGGTAACCTCTGGCAGGCTGCTCAAGCAGGGGTTTTGCAGCCTGTAAACTCAGACCTGCTCGAATCAAATGTTCCTGCAAACCTTCAAGATCCTGAAAACATGTGGTTCGGTCTTTCAGTACGTGCTCGAACGATTGTCTATAACACTAATTCAGATGCTGCCGGAAAACTCTCAACCTACGAAGACCTGGCTAATGAAAACTGGAAAAAGCGACTGATTCTCCGCACATCAAAGAAGGTATACAACCAGTCACTTGTTGCCTCCCTCATAGCCAAACATGGACCTGAAAAAGCAGAACAGATTGTTACTGGCTGGGTGGCTAATCTCGCTGCCGATCCGTTCAGTAACGATACCAAGGCCCTTGAAGCTGTTGCTGCAGGACTCGGTGACGTTACTGTTGTGAACACCTACTATTTTGGTCGTTTGATGAAGGAGAAGCCTGAATTGCCATTAGCGATTTTCTGGCCAAATCAGAATACCAATGGTGTACATATGAATGTCAGCGGTGCAGGTATTACCAATCATGCCAAGAATAAAGAGGCAGCCATAAAGCTGCTTGAGTGGCTGTCCGGTGAAGAAGCACAAGGCCAGTTTGCCGGGTTGAACATGGAATATCCGGTGAACGAGACAGTAAGTCCTGACC
This sequence comes from Desulfopila sp., assembly GCA_041582995.1. Taxonomy (GTDB): domain Bacteria; phylum Desulfobacterota; class Desulfobulbia; order Desulfobulbales; family Desulfocapsaceae; genus Desulfopila. Next base: position 66,676 of record JBFHGS010000002.1, read on the forward strand.
CAGTTATTGCTAAATGGGGGACCTTTACCGGTAACCCTATGAATGTCGCGAAATATGGAGAATTACAGGGTGAGGCCATCATGTTGATGGATCGCGCTGGATATAAGTAACTATTTCTCATGCAAAGGTATTTCAGTAGATTATCAATTCGGCCAGATGGTTGGCAGCTGTCTGCTGTCATACTGGCCGGACTGGTAGCGGTCCCTATCGGGATAATATTTGCCTCGCTTCTTCAGCCTGAACAGGAAATCTGGATTCATCTTTCTGAAACTGTACTTACATCGCTGCTGCTTAACACCTTTTGGTTGAGCAGCGGCGTTCTGTTATGTACAGCATGCCTTGGAGTTTCTCTTGGCTGGTTAACTGGAGCATGCTCATTTCCCGGACGTTCTTTTTTTTCATGGGCACTCACACTGCCAATGGCTGTACCAGCCTATGTAATGGCCTTCATCTTTATAGGTGTGATGGATTTTGCAGGGCCTTTACAAACTGCCATGCGTACCCTTCCAGGTTTTGAGCGGACCATAATCGAGGTTCGATCAACTCCGTTTGTCATTTTGTGTATCAGCCTCACCCTCTATCCATACGTGTATCTTCTCAGCCGATCTGCGTTTCTCAGCCAGGGCCGCTTACTTATAGAAGCAGCACGGACTCTTGGCCTTACTCCCTTGGCAGCGTTCTGGCGTGTGGCCTTACCCATGGCAAGGCCATGGATAGCGAGTGGCCTCACCCTCGTCTTAATGGAAACCCTTGCGGATTTTGGAGCAGTTTCCATTTTCAATTACGACACCTTTACCACTGCAATTTATAAAGCCTGGTTTGGCTTCTTTTCTCTGCAAGCTGCGGCTCAACTCTCTTCAGTACTTGTTGTTTTTGCAATAGTACTCGTACTTATCGACACAATGTATCGCTCAAGAATGAGATATTTCTCGAGTGCCAGAAGCAGCAGTGTTCATAGCAGAATAACCTTGCGTGGTGGAAAGGCTTATGCAGCGACCTGCTATTGTTCTATTGTTGTGATCGTTGCATTTGTTTTGCCTGTAATACAGCTTGTACTCTGGGTTATAAAGGCAGGCGGAGCAGGTCATCTTCCTAACTACATGACTCAAACAGGACGTACGCTCTTGCTTGGATCAGGTGCTGCCTTACTCACCTGTTCCGCTGCTATAATTCTCAGCTACGCCAAGCGAAAATCACCGGGGACTCTTAACCTGGTGCTCTGTAAAATGTCCACTCTTGGATATGCTTTACCTGGAACAGTACTGGCTGTAGGGATATTTTTGCCCATCGCCTGGGTTGACAACCACTTACAAACTCTGCTTCAGTACATTTTCAATATTCAAACCGGCCCATTATTGCAGGGAACTGTCATTGTGATGCTCATGGCTTACATGGTACGCTTTATGGCTGCTGGTTTTGGGGCTGTGGATAGTGCTATGCAAGGCATTAGCCCAAGTCTGGATGAAGTTGCAGCTCTAATGGGGGTTAAGGGAAAAAAGCTTCTCCTCACCATTCACCTCCCATTATTACGAAAAGGACTGCTCACCGCACTTATTCTGCTGATGGTTGATGTCGTAAAAGAGATGCCGATTACCCTCATGACGCGCCCTTTTGGGTGGGATACCCTGGCTATTAAAGTTTATGAATTAACAAGTGAAGGAGAGTGGGAAAGAGCTGCACTGCCAGGATTGTATCTGGTAATGGCATCAATCATCCCAGTGGTGCTCCTCATACGACAATCTGAGAAATAATTATGCAAGAAACAGTGCCGCTTCTTCAAGTTGAACAGGTATCTAAGTCATTCGGGTCGAATCAAGTCGCCAATGAAGTATGTTTTTCAATGTCCAAAGGAGAAATCGGTTGTCTCCTAGGGCCAAGCGGTTGCGGCAAAACCACACTGCTTCGAGTGATTGCCGGTTTTGAAGCAATCGATAGAGGGCAAGTGCATATTGGTGGCAAGATTGTCTCAACATCGAATCTAAGTGTTCCACCCGAGAAAAGATCCATAGGTATGGTCTTTCAAGATTATGCACTTTTCCCTCACCTTACAGCTATCCAGAATATTGAATTTGGTATTCGCAACAAAGCTAGCCGGTTACGTAAAGAAAAAGTCAAAACAATGCTGGATCTTGTGGGTATGACAGAGGTTGCAAATAAATATCCTCATGAACTCTCAGGTGGTCAGCAACAACGAGTGGCGCTTGCACGAGCTCTTGCACCTGAACCAGAGCTACTCCTGCTGGATGAACCATTCTCCAATCTTGATGCACTGTTACGTGACAGGCTCACGGTTGAAGTTCGGGATATTCTGAAAGATCTAGGTACAACTGCCTTGATGGTCACCCATAACCAGCATGAGGCTTTTTCGGTTGCTGACAAGATTGGGGTGTTGTTCTACGGCACAATGCAGCAATGGGGCTGTGCCTATGACGTCTATCATCGACCGGCAAGTCTTGAGGTTGCGACATTCGTCGGAGACGGGGCTTTAATAAGAGGTAGGGTAACAGGACCAGGTCAGGTTCAAAGTGGTTTGGGACTACTGAAAGGCAATCTTTCACTTCCTTGTGAATCGGGTTGCGATGTTGACCTGCTCGTTCGCCCTGAAGATGTCCTGCATTTAGATGAAGCCCAGGTTCAAGCTAAAGTCATTCACAAATCATTTCGCGGTCCGAACATCCTCTACCAACTCGAATTACCGTCCGGAGAGCAGTGCCGTGCCCTCGTATCCAGTCATCACAATCACACTATAGGTGAATACATTGGTATTTTCCCGGAAGTTGATAATCTTGTCGTTTTTCCACGAAAACTACAGGAATCACCTTCAGAATAAATGGTTTCTGGCGATACTTATTCCCAGGCATTTATTGAAAAATGAGACGGATGGACAATCGGGACAGTAATCAACTGCGTGGCCAATACATGATAATAGCGACATCAACTAAAGCAATCACACCCCTAATGATATCAAAACGATCTGAAATAATTTTTTTCAACTTTCCAACCCCATAATATCGCAAGAGCCTCGCCACCAAGAGCATGAACTTCACCAATCAACCGGGTCATGCTTTCAAGCAGGTCATCCCGATCCGGCAAAATCTGCAGACCGGTTTTTAACTGAACGGCTCCAGTTGCCGAAATGCGACGCCAGATGCGCATTCACGCTTTGGCGTTGGAAGAGGGCACAGAGTATGAGAAGAGAATTAATTAATTTTTCACAGTGAACAATACATGTGTTACAGGTGCAACCTTGTCAAGATCGTCTTTACCGGAACAACAGAAGCCATTTAATTGGATATTAAGTCAGACGACATAATTGTCATACAGAAACTACACTGAAGATTATCTGAGAAACAGCGGGAAGGTACTATTCGGAAAGGGAGTTTATTGCTAACGGGAAACTATGTTGCCTGAACGTCATGAATTATTTTTCACGCAGGGTTTCTGCGAGACAGCTTCCTTTAGTCCAGATAGTCGGTGCGCAATATCAATCCAACACAGTCCTTTGTAGTTATAGAGGAGATGAGTGATCCAGCAAAATTGAAAGGTCGATAAAGTTGAAACCAGTAACGTCAAAGGTTGAGTCAATTTTTGGGGCAGAAGGCTTGCAGGATGATGAGCGGCCCGACAATCTCATTCTGGACGACTTCGAATTTTTGGTCGACGCCAGCGAGAATGTTGGGTACGTAATAGTAGTTTACAAAACACCAAGGCAAGCTTCTTGTCCATAGGCTTCATTCGTACTACATTAATCTGATTAAGATAATGACTCATGATGAAATGTAATGAAAGACTAAAAATTTAGCCTAAAAAGGCTAGTGCTCTGTAAAGCTTAATCTATCGCATATTTCCAGCCCTTTTGTCACACTGACTTCGTTTCTCATTCAGTTACATAGCGTTACTATGCTCCTTCATTCGTGCCTTGCTGTGTGCCGAAATTGCTAAGAAATATTACGACATCTTAATGTTTACAGAGCACTAGAGATCTTCGAACGATAAAAATATAAAGCAATTGTAATACGCCTAGTATTTGGTTCCTTTGGTACTTACAACGAAACAAGCCCCCGCCATAAAATGAGGGGGCTCAAATTGCAGTATACTTCCGGCAGATAAGCTGACTTACGAAAGCTTTTCCAAACGCACCCTAGTGCTACTGAAGTCGGGAATACCAGCCAGTACATCAACAAGTGGGGTGTTGGCGAGGTTGCCGTCCAGCCTGCTGACCATGTTCGGATTAGTGCCAGCACCCAAAGTAGCCAAGCCCTTTACGGTATTGCCCTGGCAGACCTTTTCGCCACCGAGAAAGACCTTTGCCGCATTGGCAACGACTATCGGGCTTGCCCCCAACTGACTATGTCCATAGTGAAAAGAAATACCGACACAACCCGGCCTAATGAGCTGGGTAACCTCCACCTTGCCCTCAACGCCGCTCTTGTTGCTTGCGGAAATAAGACGGACTCTATCGCCTCCTTTTACTCCCAGGCTGTCGGCATCCAAGGGATTGAGCTGAAGATGATTTTCCGGAAACAGTTCCATTGCCACCTGGTGCCAGGTGGTGCGTGACTGGGTATGGACGTGCATCTTATAGGTAACCACGGTCAACGGGAAGGTACTGTCTGTTTCCGCAACCACCATCCCGCTCGAATCAGTAGGGGCGAAGCATTGAATGGTCCCGTGAAATTGTCGACCTGTGAGACTGTTTCTGGCCGCGGCGAGACTTTCATTATAAACGACGAAACGCTCCAAACCATATTTGAAGGCATCACCTGTAAATCCTGCTTGGTAATCTTGGAAGACACCGCCGCGAGCAAGGAGGTAGCAAACCTGCCTCCATTCAACAGCTGGCAGGATTTCTTTGAACTGCGCGATCGGGTAGTTGCGCTCGACAAAGGTAACCTCCTCAGGCGAAGCTTCCGGTGCTTTGGCCCCGGCTGCAATGTTGGCGTAGGCGCGAAGATAAAAGTCCTCCGATCGGTGTAACGGATACTGAGCACCATCAGTATCGGTGATGCCCTTGTCTCCGAATCCAGCAAGACCAAGGCTGGTCGCCAGATCGATAAGCAGGGTCTCCAGGCAGAAAGGTCTGCCATCGGTGGTTTTTTCTGTGAGAGGTTCCAGACAGGGTACGCGTAAGCCAGTGAATTTCATAGCCGGAGCATGTGGCGTCAACCAGCCATATTGGCCCTCCAGATAGGTGATGTCGGGAACAATGTAATCCGCATAGAGGTTTGACTCATTGATACCAATATCAATTGAGACGTGGAGCGGCACTTTGCTTTCGCTGGTCAAAGTCTCTATATACCGGTGTCCTCCAGGAGTGGAGTAGACCGGATTGTAGAAATAGGTGAACAGCACCTGGCACTGATATGGGTAACTCTCGTCGATACCACTCATGGCCTCGACACTGAGTCCACCCCGGGTAAAGGCGTACCAAGGGCGACGTGCCGGATAACCACTGCCAAGTTCTTTCTTTTTCTGTTTGAACTCGGCAGTATTCTCATATCTGCCCCCCTCTCGGGAAATTTTCACACCGGTGTTTTTTTGCTTGCCAGCGAACTTTTCCAGATCATACTTGCCTTCTTTCCAAGAGCCAATGCCGCCACCTCCGTTCAGGTACCCGCCTTTCATCCCTACGCTGCCGATCAGGACGTTTAACAGAGCGATGGCGAACGCGGCATAGGTACCGTTACTATAGTTGCCGGCACCATGGTATTGACAGACCGCCGCTTTGGTGCCGTAGCTGGTAAAGTCTTTGGCTGTTTGACAGATCTGGACTTCAGAAATTCCGCACCAGCTCGAATATTCTGCCATTGAATGACCGAACGCAGCTTTTTCATGAGGCTAAAGGCGGTGGCGACCCGGATCTTCTGCCCGCTTTCGGAAGTGATTTCCACCTCTCCTTCAATTGGCGCCGAGGCGACGGCTGTAAAGGTCACCGGCTGCGAACTTTTGCCGAGTACCATAAAAATATCTTTTTCCTCCTCGGTTGGCACAGTTTTGAGATCGACTGCCCGCAAAAATTGACCATTGTGAGGATGGTTTTCTTCGATGATGACCAGATGGGTGGCATTGGCATAGCCGGAATATCCTTTTTCCCTGGCCACGGCAAGATTCGGTAAATGAAGAAAATCCCGATTGTATCGGTCGTTTTCAATGATCCAGCGAATCATCGCCATGGCTAAAGCACCGTCTTGGCCGGGAATGACCGGCAGCCAATCATGGGCATGGACCGAGGCGTTCTGGGCACGCGGGTCGACAATTGTGAATTTGATCTCGTTTTTCGCGTATCGTTCGGCAACCGCCGCCCCGTAAGTGTTGATGCCGGGCTGCAATGCCTCGTATATATTGGCACCAAACACCAGAATATATTCAGCGCTCCAGGGGTCGGCCTTCAATTCCACTTGTTTCCCTTCAGTCATGGCATAGTTGCCCATGCGAAAACCGAGACCGCAGATGTCAGTGTGACCAATCCGATTGATAGAGCCAACTGATGATTTCACGAAGCGATCGATGAATTCCTGGCGACCGCTTTGGAGACGGCCTGTAATCAGGGTGAACCCGTTGCGTTTCGAGCCAAGATAGGGATCGTTTGGATCAATCGGCTCATCGGAGAGGCAGGCCGCCAAGCCTGGAACCTCCCGCTCTTCGCCGAGATGACTGAAAAGTTGTCCACCATGACCAATCTCTTTGATAAGCTGTTCCCATTTGATTTCTTCAAAACGCCCTTCACCACGCTTGCCGACACGCTTGAGCGGTCTCAGGAGGCGGCGCTCGTTATAGACATAGCTCACTGCATCGTGAGCCTTGCCGCAGACCGGGCTGGGCAGGGTAAGCGTCTGGCTGACCGGGGTGTCGTACGCCACAGGTGTGCCGAGGCTGTTATAAGGGTGATAGGGGTTGCCCGAAATCTTCTCCAGCCTACCATTTTTCACGATCTGGCGATTGCCGCAGCGGGCATTGCAGCCAAGGCAGACCGAATGCACAACCCTGACTTCCGGATCGGTAATCTCGGCAGCCTGACCATAGCATGAAGGTGGTCGTACCTGTTGTTTCTCTTCGCCCAAAGCGCTCTCTGTCACGGCAGCGGCAAGGGCAAACGCCGAACCTGCAAGAAGCTGGCGTCGATTGCAGTTCTGGCCCTTTGTTGTCTGGTTGGTATCTGACATGGCTATACCTCAACTTTTGCTGGCATTGATATGAAATGTTCTTTCCTGGCGATGATCCTTAGTTTGCGTTGCCTGGAAACGCTTCAGGTAAGCGGCAAATTCCCCCCGCGGATTGGCTAGGTCACCAAAGATTCGGGCCCGGGAAGGGCAGTTTTCAACACAAGCCGGCACCAGATTCTGCTCAAGGCGATCGATGCAGAAATTGCACTTATCAGCTTTGTTGCCGTTGTTTGCATCCTGGAACCGGGCACCGTAGGGGCAAGCGGCAACACAAGCACCGTCACCGGTGCAACGGGACCAGTCCGTGACGACAATTCCCGAGTCGAGGATAAAGGTGGCATCGTATTGACAGGCTGTAATACAGGGGGCATTCCGGCACTGGTGGCAGAGATCTGGAATATAGGCCGGCCAGGCTTTGGGATAGGTGCCGATCTCTTTTTTTTCGACTCTGGTGTTGAAATATCCGCTCGGAGTAAGATTTTGTTCTTTGCAGGCAATTATACATGAATTACAACCGGTACATCTGTTGACGTCAATTATCATTGCCGGTTGCGACAGCCTTTCACTGCCTACGCTCATCTTCGGGCTCACAGCCCTAACAGTGACGGCATCGAGCAGCACCATTCCTGTATGTTTGAGAAATGTTCTCCGCTCTTTCATACTTGGTCTCCTGAAAAAGTAAGGGGATCGCCACAATGACGACCCCCCTGGACATGCTGATTAACTGAAAACTTTTCCTTACTGTTTGTACGAAATGGTGTATTTGAAGGTGGTCGGTTCCAGCCAGTCTATGACTTTCCCTCCGATTTCCGCGTATGGATATCCGAAGGTGTTAAGTGGCTGACCTGCCTGCCTCGGGTTCAATTGCAAATCACGGCCGTCTGCCAGTTTAACTCGATAAGCATCCCAGGCACCCCAGAAGTATTCACGATATCCCTGAGTCTTCCGGTCACTCAACTCCAGTTTGTGGACCAGCATCATCTTCCGGACATCAGCTGGATCGACCGGTACCCAGCCATAGCCGGGAAGGAAAAATTCCGCCCAGCAATGCTGCCAAGTGGTGATATCTTCCGTTTCCTTCTTTCCTAGGCGAATTCCGAAAACCTCTTTTGCCGGAACACCGGCTGCCCGGCACAGCGCTACGAAAACGGAATGGATGTCGGTGCATTTACCACCGGGAGTATTGAGTAGAAAGCAGACATCACCGGGTCCGCAACCTTTGGTTTCGGGATCGCGATACATATTCTCGCAGACCCAGTCGTAGATCGCCTTGGCCTTGTCATAAACCGTGGTCTTGCCTTTTGTTATCTTATCAGACAGGGCCTTAACCTGTCCGTCAATCGGGCCGAGACGGGTCTGGCTGAGATACAGCGCATAATCGATCGGATCCCAGGCGGATTCCTTGGCAGGGAAATCTCTTTTTACCACCTCTTTACGAGTGGCGTGAAAAGTCAGAACCAGTTTGCGGCTGGCTGTACCTTTATCCCAGCTAGCATAGAGGATCGGTGTGGAGTATTTCTGATCAGAATAGACAGCAGATTCAGTATAGTCTCCGGAAACAGAGATATTGCTGATCAGCTGATCCCGATCCGAGAGTGGATAGGGAATCCAGAGTTTTGCTTCATGATCCTTGGCGTGATCGGATAAATCAAATTCCATCGTGATGGTGCCTGAAGCTTCAGTGGATGCCGATGCTATTAGCGGAAAGGTGGCAAACAGCAGGGCGAGCCACAACGCTAGAGCACTTTTCATAAGTGTTTCTCCTTTCTAAATGGTAGTTGTATTAAGCCGAAGGGTAATTAGCGGACACTTCCATGAACGTTAATTGTTCAATATTTTCCACCTCCCCCCCCAGATAGCATCAATTTGTGTCTGCTAATCTGGTTTCGGCTTAATGTAATGACTGCGGCATATTGCTTGTTATTTGATGGGCTGGAAAATACAAGGATTACCGGTTGAAGTAAAATCGTTTATCTCAATTTTTCTGATTTGTTGTATAGGTTAATTCTATCAAAGACTAACGAGTCACTAATCATTGCTACTCATTCCGGATGAGGATTACCATCCGGCGACGAATGAATACTGAGGAAGGATATTTAGGGATACTGCTGACAACATATTGCCAATTCGGGCAGAACTGAACGATACGGCAACATCACCATAACTATATAATCGTTTTAGCTCATCCTGAGGCTACTGAGAAAATCAAATCTTTCTTCAAGCACCCATGGACGAAATACGTTCTCATGCCGGGCAATCAACGTAAGGCTTATTAATAGCACCAACGACACCGCGTGATGCTGCTATTTCATAGGCCAAAGAGCATAGTTAAGACTGCCAGGTTAAGACTCTGATGTGGCTACTTTTGAAACGATTTAAGACAACTACTGAGTTCATGATCGAATAACAGGTAATGAGATTGACAAGCATGACCTTCTATATCCCATCAACAAAACCATTCAGAAATAGAGTAACTGCAAAGTAAACATATTCAAAGATAACCTCAATCAGGGCTAAGGGTAGACATTCTTGAGATGTTTTCCTGTACATCTTAACTCAGTGGTGATGCAGGCCCGGTTCTCAGCCATGTGGTCATCCCCTCTCCCAGCGAGTAACTGAAAGAGAAATTATTTTTTAATATTACCCCACCATGGAGTCGGATAAACGACAGATATGAACAAAATCATGCAAAATCTAAACACAGCTACGCTCGTCTGCGATGCCGATCTCAAGGTCCTTTACGCCAACGATAAGTGCAAAAAGCTGTTTAAGGCTTCGCTCAAAGTGGAGGGTTTTATCGGTAAAAGCATGGTGAATTGCCACAAACCCGAAACCATAGAGAAGCTGAAAGATCTGTTTGAGGAGTATAAACATAAAACCCGCAAAGTATATCATTACACCAGGGAAACCCCGGATGGCATCCTCACCCTCGTGAATGTGCCTTTTTATGATGGCGACACCTTTGGCGGCGTTGTTGAATTTATTTTCGAAAGCGACCTGGGGTAAGGAACGGGTGCTGTCTGTGGTGTGCTTTATTTCTTCCTATAAAGACGGATATAAAGTTCACAATACTCACTTGTCGCGTATAGCATTTTAAGATATTTACACTCTACTCCCTTCTCGTTATAGCATTGATCAACATCGCCTCTGGACGGCCTTGTTGCACAAATAGAAGTTGCTGGCTTTGCTTGATTATTTTTTTAAAGTTCTGATATGGCAACAGTAAAAGTCCCTTTCTGTGGTAATACTGACCCTCACTGCTGTCTCATAGTTGATTCCACAATAAAAGCTGCGGATTTATAATATTTTGTGCTTTGTCAGGCGGTCGTAGCAAATCAGATAATGGTCGACGTTCAAAAAGATTTAATTGGAGCACTCGAAGGATCTCCGAAATAG
>JBFHGS010000003.1:0-65721 GCA_041582995.1 Desulfopila sp.
AGATGAACAATCGGGCGCAAAACACGCCCGATTGTTCATCGCAGCCTGGCGCTCACTGCTCTATTCCCTGACAATGCAGATAGCTCGTATGTTACTTACGATAAATTGATGTCTCTACGATACACTCCACGCATTGAGAACATTCCCTGGTATCACCAGAAACATCAGGTCAATCTACCGAAATTACGAACTACTTTAGTGTCGATGCAGGAAGGTAATAAAAAAGAAAAGGGGAGTTCTGTAATATACAGAACTCCCCTGCAGGCAGAAGAAAGAGATTTGGCGATGAGGTGAATAATCAGGCAGCTACGTCATCCTGATCTTTATCTTTTTCTTTGTTTCGATCAATACGGCTGATTTTAGTTGGCACCATGCTGTTTGAAAAAAACGCAGAGCAACGTTGGCGTTTTTCAAAAGGGCAATCAATTATGTTCCAACAAGGAGTATACTTCAGTAGTTTTTTCACAGCGTTGATACTGATTCCATGAGAATGGATCATCTCACGCAAGCACTCTATCCACTGCACGTCACGCATCGTGTAATAGCGCCAGGACCCTTTACGAACCGGACTCAGTAATCCTTTATCTTCATAATTACGGAGGGTACGCGGATGCACATGTAACATTTCAGCTACCATTCCTATGGTGAATACCGCTTTATTTTCCGGCAGCATAGACTAATCCTCCCGTGTATTATCTGCATGAAACAATCCACTGAAACGTTTTTCACCTACCAGAAAGCCAAAGCCGACAACTCCAAGACCCGCCACAACTAACAGGTACTCTGCTATAGTCGGCGCGTATGATTGATAGAGCGGCAAATCATCATACCCCGCATATACCGGAACAATGACCCCCGCTACCACAAGGTTATAACGTGAGAAAAACTGTCCTACCAAAATCATGAGCGCAGCCAGAGAAAGAGCCTGCAGAGATTTCACCCGAGTCAATATCAGTAGAAAAAACGGCAGCACAAGTCCCAGCACAATTTCAAAGGCCCAAAATGTTGTTGCCAGAGGTCCTCTCACAAGTGCATCGGCCGCTACCCGCAATTCTTCTGTACCACAATAGGCATTCGCAAACTTCCAGGCAGTAGCAAGCGAAATGAAAAACAACATCAGCGTCATGATTTTCCCGGCCGCACGCAAGCCGAGAAAAGTATCAGTGCTCATTCTTCGTTTTTGCAACAGATGTGCGTAATGCGTGAATAGAATTACAGCTGCCGCACCAGACAAAAGTGCACTGGCTAAAAAGAAAATCGGTAACTGCGACCCGTACCAGAATGGCCTCGAACTAATTGAAGCAAAAACCGAACCGAGATTACTGTTTGCCAGCATCTCAGCTACCGCACCTGATAAACCGAGTATCACTGCAGCCTTTATTCTACCGGAAACTATCAGGTAGAACTCAACCATTAACAGCCCGACAGCCATGCCATAGAGGGTACCCATCCACCAGATATTTGATGTCACGTTCGGATGTAAAACCATATTGAGCGGCATACGCCAGGGATTTTCAATTTCCAGGCCGATAACAGTAAAAGCTCCCAACAGAACGATAATAGACAGCCATACCATTCGATTGGCCAGCGGTAATAATCGCTGAATATGAAAGACATGACTTATAGCTGCCATGAGACATAATCCCGTAGAAATAATAGCGAAATATGCATAAACGCCAATCAACATTCCCCATGGCATTCCACGCGTGTTGGCAAATGCATGGTGATGCCCAACCAGCTGAGCATATATTCCTCCACCAACTCCCACTGCGATAAAGAGTAACATTAACAGCAGCAACCCATTGATCTTCGGCGCTGCAAACTCCACATGTTCAACTCCTGCTACTGTACTATTGCCTTCCATTTCAACTACCTCCTGTTGTTCCCCTATTATCTTTCGTAAAAGAAACTTGAATTTTCACTCTGCATTCTGAAATCTGTCATTCGCACGATTCAGGCTCTATACAACCCCGGTCATCACCCTCTAGTGAAAAGATGGCAATCAACGCCACCGGTCCGGCAAAAGGCCCAAGAATTAGAAAGAGCACAAATGAGATCAGGAACCAGAACACGTTCTGAAACGATGGGAGGGAGACATACATCTGGTGCAAACGCTCAGATATTGATATCGGTAATTCCCTGTATTCAGTTGCAGTTATCATACGATGTCCTCCTTGCTATAATTAATGACCGCCTCTATTTCTGTTAATTATTAAATAGCAAGGGGCATGCCACTCAGGGCAACAGACATGAATACCGTTTCGTACTACAACATAAAAGACTGTTATAACTAGCTTTATCAAACAGAACACAAGGCCGCTGATCTGGTTAGTACAGGGTGAAAACTCTCTTGAGGGCGTGTTCTGCGCCTTCAGTACCACAAACAGCAGGCGCAATATGCGTCTTAAGGAGAAGGTTCTAAGATATCGTTTTCTTGAGAAAAGGAAGAATAATGAGGATAAGATAAGGAATATACGCCGGAGGCAGATGCTGCAGCACAAAGAGGGATTTAATTTTTAACTATTATTTCAGGTTGTTACTGAACAGTTCTAGAGAAAGGGCGCATTATGCGCCTTCGAGATGGGAATAAAGGGGAAAGACTGCTGGTAATATATTGGAAAAGTGCATACTGCAATCAGAAGGGAGATTTTACCTCTGAAACAGTATGCACAATAGATACAACACAGATCAGTGGCCACTCGTATCTTTGTCACCACCAACAAGACGTGCATGGCCCCGTACACCTATATGACAGGTGGTACATCGGGTATTGGAGGCAAATGCAGTACTACCATCATGGCAGGCACCACAATAGTTACCGTCATACAGGGAAGCCATTGTAAAATCCTCAGCTTCTTCAGCGGCACCAGCCTCCATCTGAAACAGTTCGTCATGACAGGAGTCACAATCAAGACCCGCCTCCATGGTGTGAGTCTTATGGTTGAATTCCACTGACCTGACAGGTTTCACCCATATAATCGGAGCCAATGGCCCGTATTCGTCCTCATCGTAATCGCCATCAGCAACTTGTGCCTCTGAGGCAAACACCACGCCGGAAAGCAGGAACCCGCCCAGGACGATAAAAAGCAGAATATTCTTCATGTCGTTCTCCTTATGAAACTCAAAAGCCTGCCCGACCAGTACCGCATCCTTCTCCAATCGGGCTTTTTCGTCTTAGGCGTTTGTATAAAATATGTTTGGAATGGCACCTGTCTCAGGCCTTAATACCCAGACGATGGTCTCCGGTGCGTGCACCAGTTCGTAGACTCTGCTTTCCGGGTCGGCCAGGTTACCGAAAACACGCACATCAGCAGGACATGCCTCAACACATGCGGTGTCTTTCATTCCCTTAGAAAGCCGAGTATCAAGACAGAAGTTACATTTATCAACAGCTCTTGTCTCTTCCTTAAAATACCTGGCATTATATGGGCACGCCGTCATACATGTTTTACAACCGATACATCTGCTCGGATTCATGACAACTATACCCGTCTTCTTGTCTTTCCAGGTTGCTGTTGTCGGACAAACCCGGACACATGGTGGGCGATTACAGTGATTACACAACACGGGCATAAAGGTTGTTTCATATTCACCACCAGCAAGTGAGCGCCTTCTTTCCAGGATAGTTGTTCTAAACCCATAGGCGGGAACACTGTTGGTTTTCACACATGCATCCTTACAACGCTCACAATCAATACACAATCGCTCACGAATAACCATAGTGTAATGTGGATTGTATGGGTAAGTGCCAGGCTCCGGCACAACACCTGAAGATGCATGTGCATTACCAGCGGAGGTAAGTGAAAGTACTGAACCTCCCAGGTAAACACCCGTCACTGCAAGCCCGAGTTTAAGAAATTTTCGCCTTTCAGCAGAAGTAATTGCCGAAAGGTCCTCGCTTTCGAGCTTCTCTAAATCATCAATTTTCATTCTTGTGCTCCGTGATATTCCACCCTTTTGGAAAAGGTGTACCAGAAATAGAATACCTGTGTTGCGCCCACGGGTCGAAGATGGAACGCATCTCAATGCTTCACCGCGCGTTAATGATCTTCTGAAAAGTGCCCGCGGAACAATTTTTCACCCATCAAAAAGAGCAGACCGCAAAATCCGATACCGCCCAGCACAACAAGATTCTCATGCAGTCTGGGAATATACGATACCAGCTCAGGATAATCAACCAAACCCATGCCATGATAATGTGGAACAAGCTGTCCTACAATCACAAGATCATATCTCATGAAAAAAATACCTACCATCCCGGCAAATGAAGCAACAAAGAGTGCGTTCATATTCTTTCCCTTCACCGCCATAATGATGATGAACGGGATGATCATACCAAGGCCTACTTCTCCCACCCAGAAGTTTATACTGTAATCGCCGCTGATAAGTGCCTGCATGGCAGCAAATTTTCCAGGAGCATGTCCGGTAACACCGGTTATCATTTTCCAGCTGGTGAAAAAGATGATAATCGCCATCATTAAAGCACCAACTTTTGCAACACTTTCAAGGGAGCCTTTCATTTCCTCGCTCATCTTCCAACCATTAAATTTATAGGCCAGATACGTGAAGAAAATGATAGCAACACAACCAGACATTGCTGCAGAGGTAATAAAATAAATCGGCATATATGGACCATGCCAGAATTCACGTCCGTTCAGTAATCCGAATACTGCACCAAGATTTGAGTGAGCCACAACACCTGTCAGCAGACCTGCAAGACCAAAAGCCGTCGCAACTTTATGATTCTCTTTCTGAAGCATGACGAATTCAATCATCATAAAGAAGAGATATGCGCCATACAAGGTCCCCATCCACCAGATGTTCGAAGTTGCATTAGCACCGATAACATTGCCTACCGGCATTCGCCATGAGTTCTCAATCTCAAAGGCGATAACCAGAAAGCCCGCAACGATAGTTGCAATCGACATGAAAACAGCACGTTTGGCAATCGGATTAAAATTTTTAAATCCGAATACATGACCAATTGAAGATACAATGCAAAGGCCGGTAGATGTCACTACAAAAAAGACATAAGCAGCGATAAGAATCCCCCACGGCACTTCACGACTTACCCCGAAGGTATGCTCATGCCCTGCATAAATTGAATGGATTCCAGCGGCTATACCAACCAATGATAACAGACCCATCAGTCCGATTGCCAGGTTGTATTTCCCGGATACCGGAACTTCCAGACCACCTTCCTGGGGAAGCACTCCTGCCAACAAATTGTTCATCGTTATTTGCTCCTTGTTACTTTTCTGACTCAGCATAACTGCTTGGAAAAAGCTACATCACCCCGTCCGCATGCCCAGTATGCCCAGTACTGCACAACAAAACACACGAAAAATGGTTCGATAGCCGCCAACCTGCAGGAAATTACCTGTGCGCACTGCACAGATGTGCAATTTACCCGTCACATGATGTATTGAGAAAAAGGGTAAGAATTTTACCCTTCACCTTATAGGCACAATCACTCCTGATTTTCAAGACGAAATGACATCAAAGGACCTGATTTTAAAAAGAGAGCATACTACAAATGTCTATTAATACGTGGAATGTTTACGCTGTGGTAATTGACATCTGTATTTAACCAATGCCTTTTCCTGACATTAGTTACATCTTTATACTACTCCGTCAAGGTATTATTTTGTGCATTAGCCAAAAACCTTTAAAGATTGATTTTATCCTTTTAAAAATCATAATCTTACCTTTCAAAGATTCCATATTAACGAATTAATACACCATACATGTAGTGTAATTTCAACACGTTGAACAACAAGCAGACTTATAGAAATAACACTATAACTGAAGGAAAGAGTACAGACAGCACACTCAGTATGACAATGTGGCAACGGATTCACCACAATGTCATACTGAGTACTATTGAATGTCAGGCACGATAGTGCACCGCATTTTCATGGAGAATTGCTACCTGATGCTGGCAAGGGAGACAGGGCGTGCAGAGGTACCTTCATAAGTCCAGGCTCTGCCATCTGCCGCAAGCAGATCATCAGCAGCCTGAGGTCCGCTGGAACCAGCTTTATATCTTATCGGAGGTCTTGCAATAGAACGAAGCTTGTCAACATACTCCCAACTCGCTTCAATCCAGTCACGACGTGGGAAAAGACTGTGATCACCTTCCATAACGTTATGCAAAATAGATTCATATGCCTCCGGTGTATTGGGACCAAAATAACAATGATGACAAAAATCCATCAAAACCGAGGAGGTTTCATTCACATCTCCGGGTTTCTGCACGTTAAAGGCCATGGCAATACCTTCATCCGGCTGTATACGTATAATTATCATATTCGGCTCACCCTGACCGACAATATGTCTGCGACGCTGCTTGAAGACTATTTTGATATCCGCATAACGCTGCCGGAGACGTTTGCCCGTTCGCAGATAAAACGGAACTCCCTGCCATCGGTCGGTATCAATATAGGTACGGATACAGGCATACGTCTCAGTCAGAGAATCTTGCGGCACTCCTTCTTCGTCAAGATATCCTGGTACCTGTTCAGAATCAATTGTACCTTCTGCATATTGGCCAAGAACAATATCCTCTCTCAGAAGCGGGCGAAGATGACGCATCACCTTGACCGCTTCATCCCGAAGCCCATCAGCTGCCCCTTCCCGTGGGGGTTCCATGGCTACAAATGAGACAAGTTGCAGCAGATGATTCTGGATCATATCACGTACAGCGCCACTCTTATCGTAATATCCTGCACGCTTTTCAACCCCAAGGGTTTCCGATACTGTTATCTGCACATGATCGATAGCCCTGTGACGCCAGGCACCTGAAAAAATTTCATTGGCAAACCTCAAGGTAAGAATATTCTGAACCAGTTCTTTCCCAAGGTAATGATCTACTCGATATATTTCTTCTTCTTTCAGGACACTGCGAATACTTTCATTTAATTTTTTCGCGCTTTCAAGATTCTCACCAAAAGGTTTCTCAAAAACTACTCGCCTCCACCCATCTCCTGATCCGAGTGCACCGATCAGTTGTGCAGTCTGCTGAAACACAGATGTCGGGAGTGCAAGATAAATAAGGGTGTTGGCCGTGCAGCCATAACGATCTTTTACTTCCCGGATGCCGCGGGAGAATTCTTCAGGAGTACCATCTTCTGTATTGAAACGAAAATACTCAATTCTGCCGAGAAGTCTGCTCATAGCTTCAGCATCAGAATCCGGAATGAAACTTCCAACAGAAAGCAGATCAATAAAATCCTTTTGTGACAGATCTCTCCTGCCGATGCAAACGATAGGCGTGCAGGTGGTCAGCAATTTCTTTCTTTCCAGATGATAGAGAGACGGGATCAGTTTTCTACGTGTCAGATCGCCCGTCGCACCAAAAATAAGTATCATCTGTGATTCTATTGTCATGGTGTTTCCACCTCCTGATCAGTCAACACATAATATTGTGATAATTTCGTCATAATTTTTGCCGGACATTCCATGTGTGACAAATGAATATTGAAAAAGTTACGCAACGCATTTTTCTTTTCACTACCTAGAAAAAGGATAATTCCGCTATCCGCCTGACGAATCAGATCTAAGCTTGCGGACATTCGGCCCGGTGGCGGCTTAGGCGAATCATACATCAGGAAAAAACCGTTCCTGGGTTCCACAACAGAATGGTGGTTAGGAAAAAGTGATGCGATATGACCGTCTTCGCCACTGCTGACCATAACAACATCCAAACAACCACCATAACGCTGTAATTCTTCATTATAGGCCTTCACACTTAACTCAGAGGCATTCGGGTCGTAAATGAATGGATGAATCATATCGGCCGGAACAGTATCGCCCATATGCTGTTTCACAAGTTTATAGTTGCTATCCGGATGATCAAGCGGCACCAGCCTCTCGTCAAGCATAAACATCTGGATACGCTTCCAGGGAAGTGCAAAATCCTTAAAACATTTCAGGATATCACCCACACTCCGTCCACCGGGAATTCCCACACTCGCGTGTTCTTTTTTTTTCAGAACAACCTGTATAGACTTATAAAGCACATATGCCGTTTTTTCGGCCAGTTGTTCACGTGAACCTTGAATTATCATATGTTCCCCTCTCTTTGAGCAATTCCACTCAATACCCGATAGTGCCTTGCAGAGTAAGTAAACGACTTCCAACATGAGAAGCTCTCAGGAATTTCAACTGTAGTCATTGTACATCTCCTTTGCTCATGTGTATAAATCAAATGTTCCCTCTTACTTTACTCTCCGGCCCATCGCCTCTTCTTTACTGCGGCAAAATTTCTTCTGCAATTTTTCTCGATGCCCATATTTTTTTTAAACGTACATCTGGAGAATTCTCGAGTAAGATACGGCGTCGTTTATTACAATCACCCTGTTCGTTTTCATAGAACGCGAAATCACCAGACTGCATGGCACATGAAAAAAAAATCACCCACCCAGAAGAAATCACTAAAAACAATCGTGCCGGTAACACTGGCCATTTTTATTTTCCTGCTTGCAGGACTCTATTGCGTCAATTACATCTCTCAAGTAAACGATGAGATCCGGCAGAAATTCGATGGAAAACGATGGTCAGTACCGGCAGTGATTTACGCCCGTCCACTTGAACTCTATCCGGGTATGCAACTCACACCGGACATGTTCATTCAGGAACTTCAGCTCGCCGGATATCGACAGGAAAATCCTGTACAGAGTCCCGGTGGATATTTCCGCAAAAACTCTACTATTAACCTTATCACACGTGATTTCTCTTTCCCTTCCGGTATTGAAAAATCCACCTCGTTACGCATCACTTTTTCGGCCAACAGTATTACCAATCTGAGTAATAATAAAACCGGAGAGGAACTCACTTTTACCAGGATCGATCCAGCCAGAATAGGTAGCTTCCATCCTCTTATACATGAAGACCGGCTGGTCTTGAAATCATCAGAAATACCTGAAATTCTTCGCCAGTGCCTGATAACTGTCGAGGATAAAAACTTTAATACCCATTATGGCGTTTCGCCAACCGGTATCCTGCGTGCGCTTTATGCAAACATGAGAGCCGGCCGTACTGTACAGGGAGGATCGACTCTCACACAGCAGTTGGTAAAAAATTTCTTTTTGAACCGAGACCGTACACTGTCAAGAAAGATCCAGGAAGCCGTGATGGCCATCCTGCTCGAATACCATTACACCAAAGAAGATATATTTACTGCTTATCTCAATGAAGTTTTCCTCGGCCAGGACGGGGGAAGAGCTATTCACGGATTCGGTCTTGCCAGCCAATTCTATTTCCGCAGAAATATAAATGATCTTTCTGTAGCCCAAGTCGCAACTCTCGTCGGAATGGTCAAAGGACCTTCTTATTACGATCCGAGAAAGAACCCTGAAAACTGCCTTGCCCGAAGAGAAATCATTCTGCGTCTGATGCTTGATGACAATATCATCACTCAGGAAGACTTCACTCTCGCACAGAAATCTCCACTCAGTGACGTCGTACCCCAAGGAAACGGTTTTAACCGCTTTCCTGCATTTCTTGACCTGGTACGGCGACAACTCACAGAACAGTACAAAGAGGATGATCTGAAGAGCAACGGCCTGAAAATTCTCACCACTCTTGATCCACAAATTCAGTGGAATACAGAAAAGCAAATCAAAGAGTCCACCTCAGTACTCGCAAATAAAACCGACCAGAAGCAACTCCAGGGAGCAATGATTGTTACTGGTCGGGAAAATGGAGAGGTGCAGGCAATAGTCGGCAGCGTAAATCCACTCGATGCCGGCTTTAACCGCGCCGTTGATGCCCAGCGTCAGATTGGCTCACTGGTAAAACCTGCAGTTTATCTCGCAGCGCTGGCTCGTGGGTATACCCTGGCCTCACCGATAATGGATGTGTCACTCGCCATCAACAATGATGGAAAGAGTTGGCGTCCTGAAAATTATGACAAAAAAGAGCATGGTCAGGTTGCCTTGTATGCAGCTCTGGCAAAATCATATAATCTTGCCACAGTAAGACTCGGCATGGATGTTGGTATGCAGAACGTCATTACCACTATAAAAAGCTTGGGCTACTCTGAACAACTACAACCATACCCCTCACTTCTGCTTGGTTCAGTTACGATGTCTCCCCTGCAGATCTGCCAGATATACCAAACCATTGCTTCCGGCGGATTTTATCTACCGCTTCGTTCAATACACAGCGTAATGGATAGTGATGATAAGGTACTCACCAGGTACGCTCTTGAAGTTGAGCAACGTTTTTCGCCCGAGCTCATATTTTTGTTAACCCATGCGCTCGAACGGGTTATGCATGAAGGCACCGGCAGCAGACTCCAATTCTCTAAAGATCGTTTCTATGCCGGCAAAACCGGAACTTCCAATGATCTTCGGGACAGCTGGTTTGCCGGTTTCAGTGATGCTCATCTTGCTGTGGTCTGGCTTGGGAGAGACGACAACAAACCTGTATCACTCACTGGTTCAACTGGTGCGCTCAGAGTTTGGGGCAAAGTAATGGAAGCAATTAATTCAAACTCACTTGAAGCTACTGAACCTGAAAATATAGCATGGCAGAGAATAGATACAACCACACTCCAACCAGCTACAGCCATTAATCGTAACAGCACACTCCTGCCATTTGTTTCAGGAACTGAACCTGTTACATCATGGAGCGCTCCCGAGATTGATTTACAGAAAATAGAAGACGGGGCCAAAAAAGTTGAAGATGGGGCTAAAAAAATTTTGGAATCTCTCAATAACCTCTTCAAGTAAATTCAACACAATGCAAAAAGACTCTATGAAAATCTGCACTACCGAGAAAACCGCAAACCGATACGCATCTCTGCTACCGGCACTTCTGCTTGCTACACTTCTGCTTCATGGTTGCGCAGTAAAACGCCCTGTTCAAAGACCGGATTATCCCGCAACTCCAACGACTCCAACAACTCCAACGTATCCAACGCCCCCAGCATATCCGACACCCGCTGAAACTCCTGTCCCTCCACCAGTCAAATCGGATCAGATAAAATACACACCAAAAATTGGCCCTGCTGGTTCATTGTATCAGCAGGCGACAGCATCTATATCTGCCGGCGACTATGATAAAGCCGAACTTGCTCTGGAGCGCGCTTTACGAATTGAACCAAGAAATGGTCATTACTGGTACACAATGGCCCAGGTTAAATACGAACAAAAACAGTACTCCCAAACCATACACCTATGTTTGAAATCGAAGAGCTTTGCCGGAAAAAGTGACCAGTTAAAGCAATTAAACGACAGGCTGATTCAAGATGCCCGTCAACAGCTGAATGAGTAGCATTAGTGGAGGGTTGAGCAAATAGCACTCTCCCTCAATCATTCCTCCCATTCGTGTCCTTACGGAAATGAAGTCCTCTTAAGAAAAGCGGTTTAACCACTCTCTCTTATTATGATAAGATGAAGAGTGGTTTCACTATTCTCTCATATTTTCACATCATAAAACCGCTGTCATTTTAGAGTTTTCCTCAAACTGCTGGAGAATAACCATGGCGCAAATTGAATGGGATAGTACCTTCTCGACAGGTAATGACACTATCGACAAACAGCATCGAAAATGGATTCAATTATACAACGACGTTGACCATGTATTGCATAAAACAGATCCTGCAGATTCTGCCCGAATCAAAATTGAAGCACTTAAGGCAATGCAGGATTATGCACTTTATCATTTCCGATTTGAAGAGAACTACATGAAAGAAATCCACTACCCTGAGCTTGCACAGCACTGGAGATTACACAAAGATTTCGATTATAGAATCTTTGAATACATCCGCCAGCTTGAAATCGGGGGTGTTATTCTTAACTCTGAAATATTAACAGTTACCAGAAAATGGCTTATCGACCATATTCTTACGGAGGATATGAAAATTCTCAAATACCAGGAATCTCCGGCTGCTAACGCTGAAACAGCCTAGCGCACAAATAACTCTGATCTGCAGGTTTTGTGCGCTATTTCGAATTATAAAACTATCGTACCGTTAAGCCAACGTTATCACCGGTAACCTCTCCAATCATGGACGCAACAGCAATGCCTGCATTATGCAGATCAACCAGCAGCATTTTGGCATGATCTGCAGGCAATGCCAGCAACAGACCTCCCGAAGTTTGTGGATCATACAACAATTCTTCTTCAGCCTTACTTAAGCGTACAGCAACATCCAGACTGCTTCTCGCGACCATAGCCCTGTTAGCCTTATTGCTACCAGTAGTTTCACCTTTTTTATACATCTCAGCTGCCCCGGAATAAAACGGCAATGAATAGTAATCGATAACTATATGGGTATTACTACCTAAAGCCATTTCCAGAGAATGTCCTAGAATTCCAAAACCGGTAACATCAGTACACGCATGCACATCATATTGCAGGGCCAATTCCATAGCCTTGCCGTTTAAAGCAGCTATTAATGGCAGAGTTTCTCTTTCGAGGGTTTTGAAATCAAATTTCCCAGCTCGGACAGAATTAAACAAAACACCAGAACCGAGTGGCTTTGTAAGAATTAACACATCACCAGCCTGAGTCCCGGCATTGGTAATAATCTTATCCGGATGAACAACTCCATTAACGCATAAGCCATATTTAGGCTCATTATCATCAACTGAATGCCCGCCGACCAGACACGCTCCCGCTTCGACAACTTTATCATGTCCACCACGGAGAATTTCTCTGAGAATTCCCATATCCAAGTGCTTTGAAGGAAACATGACCAGATTCAAAGCTGTAAGTGGTTTTCCACCCATGGAATACACATCAGAAATGGAATTTGCGGCCGAAATCTGACCAAACCAATACGGGTCATCAACGGGTGGCGTTATAAAATCAACCGTGTTGATCATCGCTACGTCGTCTGACACCCTGTATACGGCAGCATCGTCTGATGTTTCTATCCCAACAAGCAAATCAGGATCTTGTGACTGGCTAAAACCTGCAAGTGCGTCCGACAAGTCCGTCGGACCAATTTTAGCAGCTCAACCGCAGGTACGTGCAAGTCCAGTCAGCGTTTTCTTTTTAAACAACATCACAATCATCACCTCACAATTTTGAAAAGAGTCATAGCGACTCATTAGGCGCGTAATTTCCCGATACAAAGCATAAGCATAATCCATATACAAGGAAAGTTCAGAATTGTCACCCCGACGCATTGCTTACTATAAGGAACATTACATACACCGTTATTGCTTTCAGGGACCCAGTTCTTTGAACGAGCACAGATTCCTGAAAAAATAGCTCATTGAATTATTCAATTACCTGCGACAAACGGTGCTTATCCTAACTTAATACCCGGAATCTTATACAGGTTTGAGATGTAATACATCAAGGATGTTATTTACCCAGCAAGTATCTACACAAAGTAGAACATATGATAGCCACTATAACACAAGAGCCCAAGTAACCTCAAAAAGCGCAAGTACTCTCGTCTGCAGATCGGAAAAAATGCACTTGTAAAACAAGGCAACGTAGAGAGTGTTTCCTTCTTGTCCTTGTCAGCCATATCAGAGGTTAGGAGTGAGACATGAACTGCATTCGTCGCATGCAACTCGATAAATCACAGCATTTACCTTACTATTGAATGGTTGGGTTGCAACATGAATCGTTGTGCCCCTTACAGCTAACACGTATTACGTCACCATACTTGCCGAGAAAGAGGAATAATCAGAAAAAGAATATGGAACAAAAGAGGTGAGATGTTCGAATAACGTGGATAATAAAAACTTCAAAAAACACTCCCTGCCGGACATCCGGAATAAGATGGCGCGGCAGGGAACAGCATCTATATTTCTTTACTTATCAGGCGGGATATTTCCCTTCTATGTAATCTTTCAGATACATATTCTCGACTTTCTTTTCTTTCATCTGCGCTTTTACCACATCACCAATTGAAACCAGGCCTACAAGTTTTCCTGACTCAAGAATAGGAATATGACGAACTCGATTTTCAGTCATGACATTCTGTAGATAATCCAGATCATCATCTGGAGTCGCGACAATGAGGTCTGGGACCATAACTTCACGTACCTTCATTTGCGGCACTCTGTCCAAATCTTTATGAACAGCCTTTAAAATGTCATTGGGCGCCACAATTCCCTGGATGTTGTCATATTTGTCTACAACAAGTAAAGAACCAACCTTGTTAGCAAAAAAGATGGCCATTGCATCCACAAGTAGACTGTCTTCATGGGTTGTTATTACCCTGCTTCCTTTTGCTTCCAAAATCTCTTTTGCTTTCATTTCCGCTCACTCCTGTAAAGACCATCGCCCGATTTCTCCTGCGACAGTTGATATCAACTTAATAACAGTAACCCCAATCGTACTGAAAATATTTAACAGGTCTGAAATACCAATCCGCCAGGCTACAGTAATACGGGGTAAAACCCGATTGCGAAAACACAAACAGCAAGTATAGCCGTACCGATAGGTGCCAGTGTCATTCCTGCTGTTTCAAAACTATCTTCAGGCTCTTTGAAATACATGAGAATTATCAAGCGCAGGTAATACCACATAGAAAGTATACTCGAAACAATACCAAGTACGGCAAGAAGCATATGCCCAGCTCTGATTGCGTCTGTGATAATATAAAATTTACCCATGAAACCAGCTGTAGGCGGAATACCTGCCATGGACAGCATGAATATTGTTATTGCTGCGGCGGAATAAGGTCGAACCTTAGCAAGTCCCTTGAAATCATCAAAGCTATCACGCTTCTCTCCGGCCCCGCCAAGGTATGACAATGCTGCAAAAATACCAAGTGTTGAAACAGTGTAGGCCGCAAGGTAAAAAAGGATAACTCCGCCAGTAAAATTAGCAGTTCCCACCGCCACCAGAGCAATCAATATATACCCGGTATGAACTATTCCCGAAGCAGCAAGCATCCGTTTCAAGGTATTCTGACCAATGGCAATGAGATTGCCTGCGAACATTGTAAACACTGCTATGTAAAACAAATAGTCTACCCAGACATCTTTTAATCCGCTGTCAAGCACCAGAAAGTTCGCAAATACTGCAAAAATTGCTGTTTTTACTGCCGTGGCCATAAATCCTGTCACCGGTAAAGGAGCGCCGTCATAAACATCAACAACCCATGCATGGAACGGAAATGCGGCCACTTTGAATAAAAATGCGACAATCACCAGAAAGGCACCCGCCGCCATAGCAGGACTGCTGAGGAAACTGGTTGTACTCAGATAGTCAGCTATCGCAACAAACCGGGTACTCTCGGCTGCACCATAAACCAATGCCGAGCCCATTGTAAAAAAAGCACCAGCAAATGCACCCAGCATCAGGTACTTAAGAACAGCCTCAGACCGCTTTACACTGGATCTGTCATAGCCAACCAGCACATAAATCGCAAGCGACATGATTTCCAATGCTATGAACAGCGTAATGAGTTCAGCTGACATCGTAAGGAGCAGCATACCGCAAGCTGCAAACATCAGCAGGCTGTAGAACTCTTGTGAATAGGATTTGTTCTGGGTGAAATACGTCTGAGCAATCATACAACTAAAAAAGCCACAGGCGAGAATGATCAGCCCTGATACCTTGGTAAATGTACTGGCAACCAGCATACCATTAAAAACGGCATCATATGGCATTACACTTCCTGAGACGCTGACCATCATCTGTACAGCGAAGGCAAAGGCAAATACACCCATAGCAACCAAGGCTGTGTTTCCTTCGCTCAGGCTTTCCATCGAAGCCAACAGCATGAGCGTAATTGCCCCTGCTCCAACCACAAGTAGCGGAAGTATTACGATAAAATCCAGCATAGTCTGTCACCTGGCCTCAATTCTTTTCCTGTGTTTGTTCCACAACCGGAACGGTGTTATCCGCAAGCTGCTGCTGTACCGCACTGACTGAGGCGACCTGTTTGAGTGCAGCAGGAGTCACTTTGTCAAGGAACGGTTGCGGATAAATCCCCATAAAAAGTATCAGAATGACTAACGGCAGAATGGTCAGAGTCTCAATTGCTGTAAGATCTCTGAACCCTTCAGTACGTGCGTTACTTTTCTCGAAAAATACCCTTTGAAACATCCAAAGCATATAACATACGCCTATTATCAGGGTCGTTCCCGCCAATACGCCAATTGCCATGTTAAATTTCACTGCACCAAGAATAATCAGGAACTCACCGATAAATCCGCTGGTACCCGGCAAACCGACTGATGCCAGCATAGCAACTGCAAAGAATACTGCAAAGATAGGCGCTTTATAAGCAATCCCCCCAAGATCCTCAATATTTCTTGTTTCCATTCGTTCTTCAATTATGCCTATAAGAAGAAACAAAGCGCCTGTGCTTGTTGCATGGGCAACTATCTGATACAGCGTCCCGGTAAGTGCCTGTACATTCATGCAAAACACACCAAGAGCGATAATACCCATATGCGAAGCGGACGAGAAAGCCAGCATCCGTTTAAAGTCTTTCTGAGCAATTGCCGCTATCCCGCAATACATCATGCCGATTACCCCAGAGTACGCCAAAACTATCGCATACCTGGCAAAATCCTCCGCAAAAACAGGAAGTACGAATCGTATTACTGCATACACGCCGATCTTAGCCATAATAGCAGACAGCAGAAACGTTGCGGCTGTCGGAGCTTCTGTATACGCATCAGGCAACCAGGTGTGAAAAGGAAAGAGCGGAATTTTGATGGCAAATGCGAGCATAAAGAAAACAAACGCTGCGGTAGCCGCCTTCCCTGAAAGATTCAATGCCGTGAGTTGGGCAATATCAAAACTCCACACACCTGTCTGGGCATGGTATGCCACACCAACATAGACAATAGCCGCAAGCATAAAGAGTGATCCGGCAATAGTGTACAGAGTGATCTTCAGCGTTGCCGGGAGTCTGTTTGGTCCACCATAAAGACCGATCATAAAAAAGACCGGCAGCAGCATAATTTCCCAGAAGATATAGAACAGAATCATATCGGCGGCACAGATCGCACCAATCATTGCTCCCTGTGCTATCATCAGGTTCGCATAGTACCCCTTGCTCTTTGTTTTCAAGAGCAGGTAGGCCATCGGGAATAAACAGGATCCTGCCATAAGAACCAACAGCGAAATACCATCAACACCCAAATTATAACTGACACCAACAGACTCAAACCACGGTATATTGATGGCAAATTCGAGGCCGCTTGTCCCGGTAAAGTTAAAAAATACTTTTATTCCAAGTATTACAACCAGAATGGCTGATACCAAGCCGATAGCCCGCGCTGCCTCTTTCTTTACAGGCAGAATGAGCACCCCAAAACCGGCGACAATGGGGAGAAAAATCATGACTGATAGGATATTCTCAAACATTATTCCACCTTTACAAATTCAGGGAGCGGGAAATCATTATGCTCAGGACACTGAGCCCGATAACCATATAAATTGCATATACCCGTACATATCCGACCTGCACCACCTTGAAAGCATTTGCCAGTGCACCGTATAACCAGACAGCAATCTTCACAGGTCCATCCGTCACGTAAGGCTCAATACTTTTCCAGATAGTCTGGCCGAAGAACTTATACGGAACCACAATAAGGTAATGATACAGCTCATCGACGAAAAACTTATTGTAGGCAAAATTGGCCATACCAGTATAGAAAGGCTCTTCTGCCTCCACCACGCCAAATCTTTTCCAGGCAATATAAATACCTCCGGCAAATGCCATAATGCTGGTCAGCACGGCAATAATTTCAATCCAGATACTCACATGTGGATGATGCTCAGCCAGACTTGGTGCCAACCAGTGCGAAACCTGGAGATTACCACCAAAAATTGACGGGATATTGAGATAACCTGCAAACAGAGCACCTACAGCCAGGATAATCAATGGAACTGTCATCACTCTTGGAGGCTCATGAGCCGCTTCAAACGCATGCTGATCTCGTGGTTTGCCATGGAAAACTACAAAAAACATTCTGAATGTGTAATACGCTGTCATCACCGCAACCAGAAGTCCTACAAACCAGATCCCAACATGACCTGAGGCAAGAGCAGAAAAGAGAATTTCATCCTTGCTGAAGAAACCGGAGAACAAAGGACAGCCTGCCAGAGCTAAAGCTCCGACCAGCATTGTTGCATAGGTAATAGGCATTTTCTCTTTCAAGCCGCCCATTTTCCAGATATCCTGCTCGTGATGCATGGCATATATAACCGAACCGGCACCAAGAAAGAGCAAGGCCTTAAAGAAAGCATGAGTAAAAACATGGAAAATACCGGCAGAGTAGGCAGCAACACCAACGCCTGCAAACATATACCCGAGCTGACTTACCGTTGAGTAAGCCAGAATTTTTTTGATATCACGCTGAAAACAGCCGAATGTTGCGGCCAGAAGCGCAGTTAGAATACCGATCCAGGCGACAATAGACCCGGCCAGCGGTACTTCAACATAGAGGAAGCTGAAGCGTGCAACCATATACACACCAGCAGTTACCATTGTCGCAGCATGAATCAGTGCAGAAACAGGTGTAGGACCGGCCATGGCGTCAGGAAGCCATACATAGAGCGGAATCTGAGCTGATTTCCCCGTCGCGCCTACAAAGAGCAGTAAACAGACAGCTAGTCCAATGGCAGGTGTTATCTGAGGAGCGTTGGCTCTGAGTGACATATAGTCAAACCCACCTGCTCCTATAGCCCAGAACAGAAGAGACATTCCCAGAACAAAACCCAGATCACCAATCCTGTTTACGATAAAGGCCTTATTTCCCGCCAATACATTATTGGTATCTTGACTGTAGTAACTGATCAGCAGATAAGAACAGAGACCAACACCCTCCCAGCCTACGAACATGACGACCGGTCCGTTGCCAAGTACAAGAATCAGCATTGAACCAAGGAAAAGATTCAGGTAGGCAAAGAATTTACCGAAATTCTCGTCTTTGGCCATATAGCCGATAGAGTAGATATGGATTAGTGTGCCAATGAATGTGACAAAAAGCAGCATCAATGAACTGAGCGGATCTGCAAAAAATCCCATAGAGACATTGAGATCACCGACATGGATCCAGGTAAAGACATCCTGCACCAAATACCGTGCTTCTTCAGGGAGAAGTCGAAGGCCAAAATACACCTTAAGCGCGAGTATGCAGGCAAGTACCGGACCTGCACAAGCCAGGATGCTGTAAATTTTTTCAGGAAGGGGTCTGCCCTTGCAAGTCGCCATGTGCATAACACCGAGGACCAGGGCCCCGAGTAGCGGCAGCAAGGGTATTAACACAAGGTATGATACGGTATGTTCCATCTTGTCACCCTCTTAACAGGCTGAATACGTTTGTATCCAGATTGCCTTTATGCTTATGCAGAAGAATTACGACTGCCAGCGCAAGCGCAGCTTCCGCCGCGGCAACAGCCATGACCATCAGGGCCAGAACATGCCCATCCATGCTTTCATGTAGCCGAGCCAGCGCTACAAACGTTAGATTTGCGGCGTTCAGCATCAACTCAATCGACATGAACACCGTGAATACATTGCGACGGGAAATGACACCAAGCAACCCGAGGCAAAAGAGGATGATGCTTAACGAAAGATAATTCAGAATCACGCCCTTTCCTCCCTCTTGCCTGCCAGCACAACGGCACCAACAAGCGCCACCAGCAGCAGAATTGACACGATTTCAAACGGTAGTAACCAGTCCCTAAACAGCACCTTACCAACCTCTTTAACACTGCCGAACCCGTTACCGACTATCTGTGTATCTCCACCCGGTAATCTGTTCACCACTTTGAGCAGAAACAGAGCCATCGGAGCAATCACCACCGCGCCACCCGCAAAATAGTACCAGCGGCTTGACTCATCCGGCAGGTCTTTTTCACCAATATTCAAGAACATGATAATGAAGAGAATCAGAGACATAATGGCGCCAGCATACACAATCAGCTGAATTGCAAAGATCAGCTTCGCTGAAAGTAGTGCATACAGTCCTGCAAGAGAAATAAGGGTAATGATAAAACTCATCGCCCCATTCATCGGATGCCTCAACAGAACCAAGCCTGCAGCGCCTGCCACTGCCAGAACTGAAAATGCGGAAAAGAGTATAGTTGAAACCATGATATCAGCACCCTCCCTTCTTGTATTCTTCTTCCGAAAAACCACCCGGAGTCGTGAGTAGATCGTCAATTCCGACCATCATCGCCCCCCGGGAGTAACTGGTTACAGAAAAGATCCCGGTATCCATACGAATTGCATCCATTGGGCAGGCTTCTACGCAGTACCCGCAGTAAATACACTCCAACAGATCGATATCAAAGCGTAGAGGCAGCTTCTCGGTTCTACCGTCCTTGCGCTCTCCGGCCTCAATCATTATGCAGTTGGAGGGGCAGTTTGTCTGACACATAAAGCAGGCCACACATTTTACCGTGCCGTCCTCATGAGTAGTCAGACGATGCCTTCCTCGCCATCGTGGAGAAATTTCAGGTTTTACTTCCGGATAATGTCGAACATAGAGTCGTTTATTATCCGCCAGATTCCTGAAAAAGTGGCCTAATGTTACGACCATGCCTTTCACTACCTCGACCAGATAGAGCTGTTCGAGGAAGGTTCCACCCTTGCGCTCAATCGTTTTTACTTTTGCACTCATAACAGATTCCCTCAGGCCAGTGACACGACAACTGCGCTGGTAATGAAAATGTTGAGCAGAG
The DNA here is from genome assembly GCA_041582995.1 of Desulfopila sp. Classification (GTDB taxonomy): domain Bacteria; phylum Desulfobacterota; class Desulfobulbia; order Desulfobulbales; family Desulfocapsaceae; genus Desulfopila. The sequence continues at coordinate 20,629 of JBFHGS010000003.1, forward strand.
CCAGTGGCAGAAGCTTCTGCCAACCGAGTTTCTGCAGCTGATCATAACGGAACCGGGGCAGGGTCCATCGTACCCAAATATAGACAAAACACATCATGAAGGTCTTGACCAGAAAACAGCCAACCTGCAGCAACGCCACCAGTATTCTCCCGCCACTTCCGTCTGCTGAGGAAAAAAGCAGGAAACCGATAAAGATAACCTCAAGAAATACCACCAGGCTCCAGATTACTGCAGCATACACCTGAGCTTCCCGAACACGTGGATCATTAGGGCGATCGTAATGACTACGGTTGTTTTTCTTCATCCATAGGACGAAGTAATATGCGAGTGCCGGAATGGCTACGAGCAGCAAAACCACAACTGGCTTTGCATAGGCGAGAAGTGTTTCGGTGCTGAACCATGGAATTTGATAGCTGCCGAAATACAGCGTAACGATAAGAGCAGAAGAAACAAACATTGCAACATATTCACCCATGAAGAATAAAGCGAATTTCATAGAACTGTATTCAACATGGAAACCTGCTACGATCTCACTCTCGCCTTCTGCCAGGTCAAACGGTGTTCTATTGGTTTCAGCAAATGCGGCGACTATAAAAATCACAACTCCGATAGGCTGCAGGAACACACCCCACATCGGAATGAAACCAAAGAGTAGCTGCCCTTGAAACTGCGCCATTTCACTCAAATTGACTGTGCTGTAAATAGTCAGAAGAGAAACGAGTGCAAGACCCATAGGAATTTCATAACTGATAACCTGGGCTGCCGCTCTCAGTCCGCCAAGTACGCCATATTTGTTATGTGACGACCAACCAGCAAGAATAATTCCGTATACACCAAAGCCAACCACAGCCAGGAACCAGAGAATACCGACATCAGTCGGTATCGCCTGCATGATGTAACTCTTATCTCCCAAAACCAATGTGTCAGCAAACGGAATAACGGCAAACGAAAGTATCGCAGTAATGAACACCAGAGTTGGTGCAAGAATGAAATAAAATTTATGTTTGATGTGACCGGGTACTATATCCTCCTTGAAGATCAGTTTCACCGCATCTGCAATATTCTGAATGAGCCCGCCAGCACGAAATCCCATAACATGGCAACGATTAGGTCCTGAACGATCCTGAAAATAACCAGCCCCGCGCCTTTCCATCCACACAAGGATGGCCACAAAACAAAGTGGTACAAAAGCACCGAAAGCTATCCGTACAATGACTAAAAGGTAATCAAGCGCTGACATGGGCTTCCTCGCTTTCTCTGAGTTGCAATCCCTCTGCTGGGATCTGATCCGGTTGAACATCAGCCAGTACAGATACTCTTGTCCGTATCCCCGGCCATGCCTGCTCCGCATTACGTACAGCACCACCCAGCATGCGGGTTACTTCTAAGATGTCGTTTTGTACCTCATTTTTATGCACTGCCGCATGAAATCTCTGCAGCACATTATCTTCGCTAATAATTGTGCCCTCGTACTCGCTATACGAAGAAACCGGTAATGCTACTATGCTCGCCTGCGTCAACAGATTTTGATGACTTGAGATTGCGAGGATCTTTTTGGACTCAACAAGCAATTTAAACTCGCTGTTATTGTCGAACATAAAAAGATCATTATCAAAACTCACAAGCAGATCACATTTCTGCAGAGCTTCTTCAAAACTCTCTTTGTCACAATCAATATCGAGAATCTTGAGGCCATTACGATTTGCGGATTTGTCATCACTGATGAGGTAATCATCACCATCGCCCTCCTTAACATAGGCATCACTGTAACCGGAACATGCTGCCCCATAGAGCGTCGCAACCCTCTTGACTGCCCACTGCTGCTCGAGACTCGAATTCGGTGATACCAGCATCAGCGGACGTTTAGCCTGGTTCAGCTCAAGTTGTATACGCTGCACACCATCTTCAAATCCCGCTTCGCTACCATTTATAGATGTGACAATCAGCCTGTTCTCATTTTCCAGTTTATAGCTCAACCGACCTTCATCACAGATGAAGTAACCATTAACCAGATCGTTCTGCCGTGCACGGAACCGGTAGATAACGTCATCTTTATATTTTTCACGGTTATGGTCGATATAGATATTGCAACCTTTGCCACAGCCATGGCAAACGCCTTGATCCTTTTTCAGAAACCAGACTCTCTGACTGAATCTAAAATCCTTACTGGTCATCGCGCCCACCGGACAAAGATCAACTACATTCAGAGCATAGCGGTTGTTTAAAGGCCTGCCGGGAAAAATATTGACCCTGGCTGCGTCAGTTCGGTTAACGATTCCGAGTTCACCGGTTTTAGTGATCTGTCGGGTAAAACGAACGCAACGACCACAGAGCACACATCTCTCCTGGTCATGCACCACCCCGCAACCGAAATCCATGTTTTTGCTTTTCTTCACCTGAGGAACGCGCATCCTGCTTTCCTGCAGATCATAAGCCATGTAATAATCCTGAAGTTTGCATTCTCCAGCCTGATCACAAATAGGACAATCAACCGGATGGTTGATCAATTCCAGCTCCATGATATCACGCTGAATTTTCAGAATTTTTTCGGTATCGAGCTGCACCCGCATACCTTCCTGAGCCGGTGTCTTGCAGGCCGGTACCAGCGGCGGCCTGCCGTCCTCAATTCCCACTAGACACATCCTGCAGTTGCCATCTGCCCCCAGTGCCGGATGATAACAAAGATGAGGTATCTCAATACCGACTGCGCCAATGGCGTCGATCAGGTTCTTGCCGGCCTCGACCTCAACCTCCTCGCCGTTCACAAACAGTTTCACCATTTCAGCCATGATAACCCCTAATTCCGTTGCAGCTCAACTTCTGCAGAAATATTGTCAATGGCATATGCCTCAAACTCATGCCGGAATTTATCAAGATAACTGCGTACTGGCATAGTACAGGCTGCCGAAAGTACACAGACGGTTTTCATTTCGATATTGTCACAGAGTTCACGCAGCAGGTTGATATCTGCGATGGTTCCTTCACCAGCGAGCAGTTTCTGCGTAATCTTCTTCATCCAGCCCAACCCTTCTCTGCAAGGGGTGCACTGACCGCATGACTCATGGTGATAAAAATGAATCAGATTCTCGACCAGCTTCACAACATCCACTGTCTCATCGAGCACAACAATACCACCGGAACCGAACATTGTTCCATGCTGTGCCATTGACTCATAATCAAGAGTTACTGTTTTGGCCTGCTCAGCTGTAAGGACAGGGGTTGAGCTTCCGCCGGGAATAACAGCTTTCAACTTCCGTCCCTTCCAAACTCCGCCCGCAACCTTTTCTATCACCTCAAGAAGAGGTAATCCGAGAGGAAGCTCATACATGCCAGGTTTTGCGACATGGCCTGATATTCCGAAGAGATGGGTTCCTGGACTTTTTTCTGTACCGTATGCCTTATATGCATCTGCACCGTTTTTCATAATGAACGGTAAAGATGCAATAGTCTGAACGTTATTGATAATAGTCGGACATCCATAAAGACCTTCTACTGCAGGGAATGGAGGTTTGGAGCGGGGTTGGCCTTTTTTGCCTTCGATCGACTCAAGCAATGCTGTCTCCTCGCCACAGACATATGCTCCAGCACCACGATGTACAGTGACATCAATACGGAAATCCTTTCCACCGACCTTCTCTCCCAGATATCCAGCCTCGTATGCTTCATCTATCGCTTTCTGCAGCGCCTTGACCTGAGTAGTATATTCGCCTCGAATATAGATGTAGACGTCATGACAACCGATCGCCCAACAACAGATAATTATTCCTTCAATCATCATGTGCGGGTCACGAACAAGAATATATCTGTCTTTAAATGTTGCCGGCTCCGACTCATCCGAGTTGACAGCAAGATAGATCGGCTTATTAAGCCCCTTAGGCAAAAAACCCCACTTCACGCCTGCAGGAAAACCCGCGCCACCACGACCGCGCAGACCCGACTTTTTCACCTCGTCTATTACCTCTGTCGGCTCCATAGAGAAGAGCTTGTCCAGCGTCGAATATGCTCCATGCTCTTTAGCGACTTCGATGAGATGGGCATTTTCGATATCAAATTTTTCGCTGAGAATTTTAACTTCCATTTCCGTACGCCTCCTATTCCAGCGTGGCCAGAAGTGCTTTCATCTTATCGACATCCATTTCTTCGTGGAACTCGCCATTGACCTGTACTACAGGAGCAGTACCGCAGTGTCCGAGACACTCAACCTCTTCGAGACTGAATTTACCGTCTGCGCTTACCTTGCCCGGCACAACTCCAACCTCTTTGGCCAGATAATCTACAATCTCCTGCTTCTCTCTGAGCCAGCATGACAAAGTACGACAAACACAGATATGGTATCTGCCGGTAGGAGTGAGATTGTACATGGTGTAAAAGGTGGCAGCCTCGTACACTTTTGCGGCAAATGTCCCTATCCTGTCGGCTATGTATGCCATTGCCTCAGCACTGATCCACCCTTCCTGCTCCTGTACGAGCCAAAGGGCTGGCAGAATCATAGACTCCCTGGTTGGATAACGTTTGATAAGACGCTCAAACTCAGCATCTCTTTCCTCATCAAAAACAAACGTGTTCCCTGTGACAATCAGATCTGATCGGTCGCTCATCTGTCCAACTCCCCGCCGATAATGTTGATACTCCCAAGATTGATGACAGCATCGGCAATCATCTCGCCTTCGACCATCTCATGGAATCCACCCATTATATAAAAACATGGCGGACGAACCTTTAACTTGTAGGGCTTACCCGAGCCATCAGAGACGAAATGAAAGCCAAGCTCACCGTTGGCCGCCTCATAACTGTCGTACCATTCGCCGACTGGTGCTTTGATACCTTCAAAGATCAGTTTGAAATGATTTGCCAGTCCCTCGATATTCCCGTAGACCTGCTGTTTCGGTGGCAATACAGCTTTGTGATTCTCTACAAAGACAGGACCATCAGGTATAAACTTCATTGCCTGCCGGATAATTTTAATGGATTCAAATATTTCTTCAAACCGTACCATAATACGATCATAGATATCTCCGGCAGAACCTACCGGAATATTGAAGTCAAAAGCATCGTAATTGTAGTATGGATTGTCCTTCCTCAGGTCAAACGGTACTCCGCTAGCGCGCAGGCACGGGCCGGTGAAACCGTAAGACAAAGCTTTATCTGCAGGAAGCACGCAGGTCCCCTGGGTACGGTCATGAACAATTCTGTTTTTCAAAACCAGTGCCAGAGAATCCGATACACCCTTCTCAATAGCCTTGAGCTGAAACTCCATGTCACTTTCCCAGCCCTCATAGAAGTCTCGGTACATTCCGCCTATTCGAGTGAAAGAACTTGTCAGGCGGGCACCAGTCAGACGACTTATAAGATCGTAGGAGGATTCCTTCTCGTTGTAGAGATACCAATAGTTGGTAAGGCCACCCATATCCACCAGATTGGCTGCGATGCACACCAGATGGTCCTGCACTCTGAAAAATTCCGAGAGTACGACACGCATAAACTTACAACGCTCTGTAATCTCTATTCCCAGCCACGATTCAACCGCTTTCACGTAAGCGATATTATTCATCATAGCAGAGCAGTAATTCAACCTGTCCGTCAGAGGTACAACTTGATTATATGTCCGATTTTCTGCTGTTTTTTCAAAGCCACGATGCAGGTATCCAATTTCATTTACATTAGCCAGGATAGTCTCACCATCAAGCGCTGTAAAAATACGGATTGCCCCATGCGTCGCAGGGTGGGACGGTCCGAGATTTAAAAACATGATCTCGGTATTGATATCCTGCATGGTGCTCTCGTCAACACCCTTCTTTAACAACCGTGCCTTGATCTCACTCTCCATGCTGTAAGTATCAGAGCAGATCTGACGATTGCAGATATCGTAATCTTTCCTCAGAGGATGACCTGTAAATTGCCAGTGGTTCAGGATTCTACGCAAATCAGGATGACCGATAAAATTGATACCATATTGGTCATACACTTCACGCTCACCCCAATTGGCCGAATTCCAGAGGTGACTACAGGTAGGTACACCAACCTCAGGGTCATTTACTGGAACCCGAACCTGAACCAGCATGTTATCGTGCCAGTTCCTCAAGGTGTATACCACGTAAAACCTGCAATCTTGCTTAATAGGATATTCCTTATAATCAATACCTGTTATATCCACCAGCAACCCGAAATTGAGTTCCGGGTACAATTTAAGCTTCGAGAGGGTTTCTTCCAGCTTCTCAGGCTGAACGGTCATCTCCACACATTTCAGGCCTTCCCTGCAAGCGATGCCCGGAAATGCGGTACAGATTTTCTCAATCGCGGTCGCATTCATGATCAGTCAAGGATTCCTTTGTATTCTTTATGTCGGTCAACCAGCACACTTTCTGTCTGGATCAGCTCCTGAATTTTTATCAGCGCATCCAATACTGCTTCAGGCCGAGGCGGGCATCCGGAAATGTAGACGTCAACAGGGATGATGTTATGGATCCCCTGAACCGTAGAATAGTTGTCATAAATTCCGCCGGAGCTCGCACATGCTCCCATCGCTACAACCCATTTCGGTTCAGGCATCTGATCGTAGATTCTTTTAAGAATCGGCGCCTGTTTGTAACTCACCGTCCCGCAGACAAGCATCAGGTCTGCCTGTCGTGGTGAGAATCGTACAACTTCTGCACCGAATCTTGAGATGTCATGCTGACTTGCAGCAGCACTCATAAATTCAATGGCGCAACAGGCTGTACCAAAGACCATGGGCCAAAGGGAGTATTGACGCCCCCAATTGACAACCTCATCCAACTTAGTGGTTATTACCGATTCGCCGAGAGCGGCTTCCAATCCTAACGCCAATTGAGCACCCCTTTCTTTAAGATGTAAATAAGTCCGGTAAGCAGCAGAAGAATGAATACTACCATCTCGAGGAACCCGAACATTCCGAGTTCACGCAGACTTACCGCCCACGGGTACATAAAAACTGCTTCAATATCGAAGATGAGAAAGAGAATTGCCAGAAGGTAAAACTTGACACTGAATTTCTGGTCAGCCATACCAACGACGTTTTTGATACCGCTTTCGTACGCGTCATTCTTTGCAATACCTCCCGAGCGTGGTCCAAAGACTGCGGTAAGGAGCATAATTGCAGGTATAATAACTGCCAGGCCAAAGAAAACTGCTGCGGATAGAACCAATTCTGTCGACATCTGAGCACATCCCTCCGACGTTCAACTGCACTTTTGGGTTCAATAGCTTACACTGCCTAGATCTGCTTAAACATTGGACATGAATTACCAAGGAGCATGCGACGTTGTCAAGAAAAACAAATCGTCTTTTCAGGCACTTACATTCTACATCACAAGTTAGCCTGTGCAAACTCAAAGGATGTTTTGTGCATGGTATGCGGTCAGCCCTGTCTTGTTCTCCAGGGATCACCGCGGTGCAAAATGACAAAAATATTATGCAACATACCTAGCACGAGACAATTACACATGAAATGGAACTTACCAATCAAACGAAGAACAAATCAAGCTATTTGTTTGTCAGGCGCCATTTTGACTTTACCACCCTTCACTGCACTCTTTGCACAACGCGACCATTTTAAGATATTTGCAAATGGTGCATATAAAAAATACATATGCTGACTCCAAAAACACCTTATAAATACAGGTGTTTCATGCACAATCTCCATGCACAATAACACTTTTGGGTTCATTAAATTCTTTGACAGATCTTTACGTAAACTGATTATGGTCGGAATTACCGGAAGTTCGTGGTTTATTGACTGAACCAATTACATATTTTTCGGACAACAACAATCAGCATACCACTCCAATAGAGCTATGCTACCACTAGCGTCTACCTTCTGTCTGTTCTTTGAGTTGCTTGACTCCTTGATTAAAAATACCGTTCACGTGTTAACCGCTCTGCCCTTTCTGCCAAACCAAAAACAGCTTGCAATGTCTATTTTAAATATGATAATTAAACATTGTTCTGAATTTACAGACATTTTCAACAAATACAGAACATATTGAAAACACTCCTATTTCCTCTGCGACCCTTTCGGGGATCATTCACGAAGCACCTGATATTCAAATAGAATGTTTCTGTCTTCAGGTCTTTTACACATCTACCCCAGCGACACAGCTTATGAGAACGTACAACCTTCGTATTGAAAAAATCGGCGGTACTTCCATGTCCCGTTTTCCGGAGATCGTAGACAATGTCATTCTTCGTAATCAGGACGATATTTACGGCCGCATTTATGTCGTTTCAGCCTATGCAGGCGTAACCAACGAGCTGCTTGAACATAAAAAATCCAATAAACCCGGAATTTATAAACTTTTTGAGGTGCAAGAGAAATATCCTATCAAGATGCTTGCATTACGCGATAAGCTTTTTCAGATAAACGAGAGCTTTGTTGAAGCCGGGTTAGACCTTGATATCGCCAATGAATTTATTGGTGACCGTATAGATCTAGCCATTAATATACTCCGCAGCATGGATAATGTACTCGCATCCGGATATGTTACCAGGCAAGAACTCCTACTCGCCGCTCGTGAATTACTTGCTTCGCTCGGAGAAATGCACTCCGCATTCAACTCAGCCAACATTCTGCAAAATCGCGGATTCAATACCACATTTGTTGATCTTAGTGGCTGGGAAGACGGACGCCAGCTGACCATCGATGATCGGATCAAAGGCAGTTTCGACGGCCTGGATCCATTCTCTACCATGTGCTTTGCGACTGGTTACACCAAAGGTACCGAGGGTATCATGCGCGAATTTGATCGCGGCTATTCAGAAGTGACCTTCTCTAAAGTGGCTGTACTGCTCGGAGCTTCAGAAGCAATCATTCACAAAGAGTACCACCTTTGCTCAGGTGACCCTCTGACTGTAGGCGAAACCGAAGCTCACCCGGTCTGCAATACCAATTATGATGTAGCGGATCAGCTGGCGGACGTCGGAATGGAAGCCATACACCCTAAAGCATCAAAACCTCTTGAAATAAACTCTATCCCTATCAGGGTAAAAAATGCCTTCGACCCTGATCACCCCGGAACGCTGATAACCAAAGAATTCATTGCTCCGACATCAAAGGTTGAAATTGTTACCGGTTCAAACACCGTTGCTTGTCTTGAGATACACGATACCCGCATGGTTGGTGAAGTTGGTTTTGACCTCAAAATCATGCAGATCTTTGCCAAACATAAGATTTCGTATATCAGTAAGGTCACTAACGCTAATACAATTGATCTTGTTATTGCCGAGAAAGATTGCACGCCACGGCTCGTAGCTGAACTCAGTGATACATTCGAACTCGTATCAACATCACTCGTTGCAATCGTCTGTGCTATTGGCTCTAATATTGCGCAACCTGGCATCATGGCCAAAGCATCCCAGGCTCTCGCAACTGACCGGATCAACATTCTCGCTGTCTCCCAGACATCTCGACAAACAAATATGCAGTTTATTGTCGAACGGGATCAGTTTGCCAGTGCCCAACGAGCACTTCATAAAGCTCTCTGCATGTAAAAGCGCACATTCTTTACCAACAGAAAGCATAATATTGTTTTTTCTTCCGAAACCGGACTGCATCGCATGCAATCCGGTTTTCTTTTTCTTTCTCTCATCATCAGACTGAACTTCCAAACCAGAGAACTCCCTCTATACACTTGACCGCGGGCTGGCACGCACAACGCCCTCCACAAAAAACCAATTGTCTGTAATTACATCATACATCTTTCCGATATCGACCGATATCTACCTTACATGGGCCTATATCGGCTGGAAATTTCGCCTTACTCACCTACTATAGACATAAGACACTCTGATTACCCCGTAATTTCAGCTTGATCAGGTGAAACGAAAAGAGTGAAGATAGAGGCGTGAACTGCATTCGCTGCAGAACCACCGATACAACAGTATCTACTGCAATTCAGTTGACCAGGACACACTGCCTGTATGCTTCTTACACCATACGTCTACCACCTCAGACAGGAGATGACACCATGACTTCCAGGTATTTCATGTGGATAGTATTAAGCGTGAGTCTTATATGCTTTCCCGCATTGTCAAAAGCCCGCCAGGCTGAGCAACTACATTTGCATTTCTTTGATATGAACGTGCAGGGCTCACGGAGTGAACCCACTTCCATCAACCTCGAAAAGGAGATCAATATTCGTTATCCTGATCTTCATATCAGCTCACTTGACCTCAGAAAAATAATTGTTGTTGCCAAAAGCAGTAAAGGACGCGGTGCCATACAGCTTCGCACAGGCAAAGAGATCACCGGTAAATACTCTATATCTGGAAATCCAAACACCTTTCGGGACCCATCCGAATACACTTTTGACCAAATCAATATAAACAACAACAGCAACCACAGTAATGGTCCGTGGGAACTACACTTTTCAGGAAATATAATTCTACGTAAAATCATACTTTTTGTAGAAGAAGACATTTACAGCTCCACTACCCCATATCTAAAAGGAAATGATCGCAGCAACCATTATGGCAAATGGCAAAGAGACTCACTGCAACAGCCCCCTTTGCCTCTTATTCTTCCCGGCAGGTCCTGGGGAACTGAACTAGAAGGAGAACAACTGTGTGGTCAACGATCGAGAAACGTAAGAGATGGCTGGGATTTCCCTGATTCAATATGTCAGGCTGGCAGCAGGGCCAGTTATCATCAGGATTATAGACCTGTTCAACTTTTTTTACGCCCGGATATTCGTCCGCTAGAGCTTATACAACTGTATCATAACATCCGAGATCTTAAGGTGAGCGCAACCTTATCAGCCCAGCCCCAGGACCATACGACAAATTCAGTTTTTGCTATACTCGGAATTGAAATTGCCGGACATACTTACACGAAAAATATCTCCATCAACAGTCGAGCAAACTGGCGCAAGAGGAGCAGTATCGAATCACTTGAAATATCAGGAAACTGGACTCGAAGAGATCTGAACAATGCTCGAGTTTATATTTTACCGCAAAAAAATTGCGGCGATTTTACTGTACAGCAACTACAAATAAGTGTTACAGGAGTCCGCTGAAAATGCACTGCTGGAATTTTCACTTGCATCGCAGTATGAATGTGGTATCAAATTGTAACCATACACTCTGCAGTTTATGCAAAGAAAACCTACGTCCCAGCCTCTTCTCTCTTGGCAGGTTCGGATGTTTCTCAGGTGCCAAAAATACACAATCCACGTAAGGAGATAGTAAGATGAAAAAGTATTTGTCACACGCATCGCGGATTATTGTTATCGCGCTCACCCTCAGCCTCGCCGGCTGTGCAGGTCAGACAAACCAACAGCAGGGCACTGCAATTGGTGCCGGTGTCGGGGCAGGACTTGGCGCACTTCTCGGCCAGGCTATTGGTGGCAACACAGAAGCAACCATACTCGGCGCAGGAGTAGGAGCTGCACTTGGTGGTATTACAGGCAATCAAGTTGGTCGGTACATGGATCAGCAGGAACAGGAGCTGCGCAGCGCCATCGCATCTTCTGAAGCCGCCAGCATCCGGAGAGATGAAGACGTCCTTACCGCGACCTTCAAGGCTGAAACGTTCTTTGATTACAACTCTTCGAATTTGAAACCCGGTGCATACACAGAAATTTCCAGAGTAGCCAACGTCCTGAACAAGTATCCGCAGACCCGTATACAGGTTGCAGGTCATACTGATTCAAAAGGTTCAGAGGAATATAACCTTCGTCTCTCACAGAGTCGTGCTGATGCAGTAAAGAATGCTCTTGCTCAACGGGGTGTTGACCCTGCACGAATTGAAACGATCGGTTTCGGAGAATCATCACCTATTTCCTCAAGTGATGCTATGAACAGACGAGTTGAGATTATCATCGTTCCTGTTCAGGCCTGATATAGCCACTGTTTCACATAAAAAAAGTCCCCGGTTCGTGCATCTGCGTCGTTCCGGGGACTTTTTTTATTCTCTGCTCACAACGATAATGTAATGAAAATACAACGGCCAAGCTTTTGGCTACTTCTGCAACGCCTCAAGAATAGCCCGTGACGGCATACCATTAACCTGACGGCCCTTCTGCTTTTCAAATTCCCGTATCGCGGCTTTTGATTCTGTACCGAGATAACCATCAATTTCGCCGTTGTAGTACCCCTGGTTTTTCAATAGTCGTTGCAACTCGATATTCTCATCCGCAGATAAGGAATCTTTTGGTCGTGGCCAGGCTTGAACCAGACCTTCTATTCCTGCAATCCTGTCAGCAAGCAACCCTACAGCCAGGGCATACTTATCAGAGTTGTTATAGCGCTTTATTACAAAAAAGTTTTTCAACATTAAAAATGCAGGACCATTCTCGCCAGCAAGTATTTTCAGTATGGCTTTATCATCAGGTCGCGGAAACTGCCTGTTACCAACACGCACAATACCCATCTTTTCCCACTCGGATAGTGTCCGTGTTTCCTCAGCGTACACACCTGCACCGGGGGGTAACTTTACTTCATAGCCCCAGGTTTTATCAGATTGCCAACCATTTTTCGCCAACAGGTTTGCAGCTGTAGCCAGAGCATCAGGCACGGAATTCCATATATCCCGACGACCATTTCCATCCATATCGACTGCATAGGCCAGATAGCTTGTCGGTATAAACTGGGTATGACCCATTGCCCCGGCCCAGGATCCTAAGAGATCATCGCGTGTAATATCCCCGGATTGGAGTATCTGCAACGTCGCTATAAGCTGATCACGTGCAAACTTTCTTCGTTTCTCATCCCCCCAGCCAAGCGTAGCCAAAGCCTGTGGAACATAATGCAGTCGGTCCTTTCGGCTGAGTACAGCGCCATAATTCGTTTCCATCGACCAGATTGCCAGCAAAATTGTCTTGCTTACACCAAATTGATTTTCAAGCAAAACCAGTGTCGGCATATGAAGCTCTGCCTTTTCAAGCCCGCGTTTGGTAGATAGCTGATTTACTCTGGTATCGAGATACTGCCACACCTCCTGTATAAATTCAGGCTGGTACGATGCTCGCTCCAATACCAGCTTATCCGGCTCAGTAATCCCTGAAAAAGCAATATCCCATGTCTGTCGCGTTATGCCATTCCGTTCCGCTTCCGGGTAAAAAGCATTCAGCCACTCAACAAATCCTTCATCCGCCCATGCTGCAGCACTTGTCAGAGCCATACTGACTGCTAACACACACACCATAATTGTCATGCGCATACTGTTGCCCAATCGTTTCTCCATAGCTATCGCCTTCTCGTCAGCAACCATCCGGTTGCCTGACAAGCCACACAACTGTTACCATCAAAAGCCTCACCGCTACCACTACATGCAGTACACTCTTTCCAATGTATCGGGTCGGTAGCATCCATATATGTTCCCCCGCAGTGACGCTCACCCCGTCGGACTCTGCATGGTTGAAGAATATCTATTTTGTCAAACGAATAGCTGATGCAATCTGTACAGACTGCAACCGGCCTCTTTCTGCTCCCCGTCATATATTTCCTCTTGCTGAAATATGCCGATTACTTTCCATTCAGAATTTTTTCTATTTCCACATAGTCTGCAAGGCTTCCATTTCCAACCTTCACCAGTATTTCTGCATTGGCCAGACACTCACTCAGCCTTTCCTGAGCATTATTTTCATACAGGATCATCAACAGATCAAAAAACAATTGTGATCGCCCGATGCATCTTTCAGCAAGAGCCTTTCTTCCAACATCATCATCCTGAAGCCCCTGTTCCAGTACCTGCTGCATCTTCTCGATCACCTCCGCAGGCCTGGTGCATGTTCTCAACACTTCTGCGGCAATGACTGGGGAATCTGCGGCAGCCGCCAGCTGAGGATCGGCATTCATATCCCCGCTACTTCCAACAAGCAGCCGTTCAAGATATCCTCTGCCCTCAGAGTCCTTTGCACCACGTGCGATGATATTCCTGATTATATCAACAGGCACATCTTCGATATTACAGAGCAATCTTAACAGACCATAGCTCTTATCACCTGCCAGGTAATCCGGTAAAATTGTTGGCCCCATAGCCGCAGTTGCCAGCCATGGATATTTGCTTATGTACACATCCAGCTCTGCCCACGATTTCTGCTCGGCATAAGCCAACACCTGTTTCCAGTACTTATCCCGCATTGATCGCTGCGAAAGCATCTTTTTGCCTGCCAACTTCAGTTTTTTCCCCATTCCGCTTCCATTTTAATAATTGATAATTCATTCATGCCTGCACACTTGCTGATTTCTCTTTTGCCTCAAAGTGATTTGCATCTGAACTGTCCTATATTCTTACCATCTTGAAGCTAAAATTACCATGAGAACAGGATTACCTGTACCAGTGTAGCCTTTCGCGTGTAACGTTTCTGAAGTTAAATGTATACATTTCACATCGTCGCCAGCCCCCCTCAATCATAACTGACAGATGCAGTTCATCATGTACAGCGACGCCCCGTACCACTACGTATCAACTCACTGTTTTTATTTTATTTAATCAGGTAACAATCTTTCATAACATGCATAATGCGGTTGCGATTTAGTCGTTGAAGAGTTACCTCTAAAAGCTAGAATCTCTCATTTACCTCCCCATTCATTCTACTACATAAAGGAGAACACTATGGCCAGTTTCCTGTTTGTTTTACGTCACAATGATTATGAGAAAGCTACCCGATGTTTTCAATTCGCTAAAATAGCTCACACCAAAGGGCACCATGTTAATCTGTTTTTCATAGACAGTGGTGTCGACTGGGCCGTGAAAGATCGTGATGGGAGTCAGAAAACTATCACAGGTGATTGCGTGAATGATTACCTTCCATATCTTGTAGAGAATGAGGTAAAAACAGGTGTATGTACCCCCTGCGCAAAAAATAGAAATCTCGATGAAGCAAGGTTTCACACTAATATGGCGCTTGATGGTGGACCTCATTTGATAGATATGGCGGCTGAATCCAAAATTTTTAATTTCTGATCCACCTTTCGACTTCCACGCTCATTTCGTATCTTGGGCGTGGAACTTCACTCTTAGTTTTCTCCTGCCACTATTTTCCAACTTGCAGAAATACCGGGATACCAATATACTCCTGAAAACACAGCTGCAAATACGTACATATGTTTATACACACAAACACCTGTACACATAAACCCCTATACATCTCCACTCTTACAAGTATTGATTCCGATATGTCTATATTCTCATTTGTACAAACGAAAGGTGGTACAGGCAAAACAACCCTTTCGCTCAGCGTTGCCTGCTCCAAAACCTTTAAAAAAACATACGGCCAGGTTGCTCTGGTAGAACTGGATTCCCAAGGTACGCTCGCAGACTGGATAGGTGAGCGGATTGCAAACAAAAGGAAAATGAAAAATCTTTCCTACTTTCAGCTTGCAGGTCTTGAACTCGACGTCCTCACCGCCAAACTTGAAAAAATAATAGCTGAACATGAAGCTGTAATTCTTGACGTCCCGGGTGAATCAGTTGGAGGTTTTGCAACAAAACTTGCCTTGAACCTTTCAGATCTCGTTCTTTTACCCATGCGCACTTCAACCAATGACGAAGCAAGTTTTGGCAGAAATCTCTGGCCGGTTATTCAGGAAGGATTGAAAATTAACCGGGCACGATTTGCGATCATCCCGACATTCGTACACCCTCAGACAAACACGAATAATGTTAACGCCTATTTCAGTAGTATCATGCCTGACCAGATCAGTTGTCTTCAAAATGCCCTGCCCACACGAGCCGCCTTTGAAAACTTTAATCGCGACGGAATGACTCTTGAAGAATATGCTGCCAGTGTACGCACCAACGGCCGCCTCTCAAAGCAGGCTAAAAATGCAACTCAGGATATCGAATCGATTGCCATAGAGGTAATAGACTTCATTAAGGATTAAACATGGCCCTGCCCAAAACCAAAAAAAAAATAGTCCCTGATATCAGTTCTGCCGTACAACGGGCTGCCGAAAATTCCGAATTGGCTGGAAAACCGACAAGCCAGCAGGAAAGCACATCCCGTAATAAAGGTGGAAGACCAAGCCCCAGACAAGGGAACGTGGTTCGTCAAACTCTACTACTAAGTGAAGAAACTGCCGAACGTCTCACCATGGCATATGCAGCCGAACAGAATAAAAGACGCAAAATTGGTAAGAAACTCGACAAATCACAGCTTATAGAAGAAATGGTCATCAACTGGCTTGACATACAGGGCTTCTAAGCCTTTTTCTCCTGAACATTATGTTAACTCTGAAAAGCCTCTGTACTTCTTGAATTCACCAGAGATTAGTTCATGCGATGCACTATTATTCAGTCTATTGCCATAAAACATGGGGAGCTGTTGTCTGCTGACAAAATCAAAACCTTGCATCGCGTGATATGATGAGAAATGCGGAGTAACCAAAAGTTCTCACCACGCATATAAGAGCAACACTGGATTTTCAGAAACGCATCATAATTATACGTCTGAACATTTCTCATTTTGCGTAAATCACCTATACTGATTATATAGAAATAATTAATTGTTTCGATGAAATGAGAGAGCACTTATACATAAATCTATTGCAGGATACTATCGCAGTTTACTCTACTTGCACGGGAGGAACACAGTGACGATTATCAAGCATGATTTCCAGGCAGAAAAGCACGTTCAGAGTCAAAACGACAAGAAGACAAAAGAGATTCCCGGGTACCAGTTACGTTTTGATCTTGATTACTCGTCACCTGCCATCTGGCGAACAGTCCGCGTCCCAGGAACTCTGACGTTACAGGCACTCCACTCAATTTTGCAAGTTTGCTTTGGCTGGAACGATGACGCCACATATCGTTTTCTTGTTGGCAAAATGTATTACGGACCGGACAGCAACCAGGTGTCTGAAAACATTTTCAATGCCTCAGAAGTTCAGCTGCATGAACTGGAAAAAGGAATGGGGTTTATATTTGCGTACATATACGACGGTGGCAATGGCTGGGAATGTGAAATAACCCTTGAAGAGATCCTTTCTGCCAACGACAAAATTCCATACCCACAGCTACTCACCGCACACCAGGGACGCCCGCCTGCAAGCTTCGACGACATCCATGAATACCAGGAATTTCTTGCCATTCTGAATGATTCAGCTACAGACAGGGCAAGCGTACTGGCCAGGCATAACCTTGCGGACTCCTACGATCCTGAATTCTGTGACATTGAATCTTTGAAGAAACAACTAAAATCAATTTCCTGAAATATTACTGAAGCTTCAACCACCTTTTATAACATTTTTTTGACTTAAGGAAAGTTCCATGCCCCTGCTTCCTTCCATTGAACATGAAACAACCACTTCCGTCGATGCTGCCATAATCTGGCTGCATGGACTTGGTGCCGACGGACATGACTTTGCACCCATAGTCCCACAACTCAACCTTCCGAAAGGTCTGGGAATACGTTTTATTTTCCCCCATGCTCCACAGATCCCGGTGACTGTAAATGGCGGTTATGTAATGCCTGCATGGTACGACATTCTGGAAATGAAAATAGACAGGCGTGTTGACTCCAAACAGCTTCTCGCTTCTGCCCAAGCTATCTCCCTCCTTATAGAGCACCAGATAGACCGTGGCATCGATAGCAAACGAATACTTATTGCCGGTTTTTCTCAGGGCGGAGCAGTTGCCTACCAGACATGCCTCAGCTTCCCAAAGCCGCTTGGAGGTCTTCTGGCAATGTCTACCTACTTTGCAACCAGCGATTCAATTGAACTGAACGCCGCCAACTACAGTATTCCAGTTGAGATCCATCATGGAAGTTTTGATCCGGTAGTCCCTGAGCAACTCGGACAAAAAGCGCATACATTTCTAAGCGACAAAGGGTATACCGTCAATTACCGATCCTACCCCATGGAGCACAATGTCTGCCCTCAGCAAATTAGCGCGATATCCTTTTGGATCCAGGAAATTTTGGCATAATTTACTCTCACCTCAACACACTGTAAAGATGCTACCCATCGACATTTCTCAAATATATCCACCGGTATTCCTTTTTAAAACATATAGGCAATCTCAGCCAGATACACACGTAACGACTTATGGTCCATTTTCTTAGGAGAAGCTTTGCAATACTCCTTGGCCTTGTTTTTGCTCTGGGGGGTGCGTTTCTTTTCTTTCAGACATCCGTACCAACGTTTAAAAGCTGGCAGGAAATGCGAACATGGCAGTCAGCTCAAGCAGAAATTCTCAGTGTCGGCGGTACCGATTCGACAACCACGGCATCATATCGGTACATATATCTTGGAACAAAATATCAAAACAACAGGGTATATGTAGCATCATTTAATGATTCTATCGGCAACTATCATAAACATCTGCATAACAGACTTCAAAATCTCCTCCAGCAGGGAAATTCAACAATTATCTGGCTCGACCCTACAAACCCGCAGAACGCAGTTCTTGATCGCGATATGCGATGGGGACTCTTTGCCCTGACAACGGCTTTTTGTTCGGTTTTTTTGGGCGTAGGTATTCTCCTCATATTGTCTGCTCTATCCCATAAAAAACCTGCCTCAGCCCTTACTCGCAAAGCGATTCAGGAGCTGAAAAGAGAATGGTTCATCCGCAGGAAAAGTGCTCACAACGCTGTAAACCTCCAAGAATTCATGCAGCAAAAGATACACGTTGCTCTGCACCACAATGCTGCATCGACGCGGGAAAACTCAGGAACAGCATGGCAGCTCAGAAAAGGTTGGAAAACTCCACGTATTCGATCTGATGCCAAATCAAGTACCAGAATCATGTGGTTCTTTGCCATTATTTGGAATGGTATCAGCCTCCCCGTTCTCTTCGCTTTTTCCAGAGAATGGCAGAGTGGTAATTATGCAATTCTTTTAGCCTTGCTTTTTCCACTTACAGGAATGTGGCTGGTGTATAAGGCAATCACCCAGAGTCGTGAATTTCTTCGTTTCGGTATTGTCGAACTCACTATGGACCCATTCCCCGGCAGCATCGGAGGACATATAGGCGGTACAATCGAGCTGAAAGGTGTTCATCAGAGCAATGCTGTTTTCCGGGTTGAACTTGAATGTGTCTATAGTTACATGTCCGGCAGTGGCAACGACAGGTCAAGACGCGAAAATATACTATGGGCAGAAGCAGGCTGTCCTGCATCAAACAGGACCTCAGCAGGTACTATTCTCTCTTTTCGCTTTACCATCCCGGACTCTCTCCCTGAAGCTGACATTCAACAGACCGGTGACTATTACTTCTGGCGATTGAACATCACCGCTGATATCATCGGAGCGGATTTTAACAGATCATATAACATTCCGGTTTTCGCAACTGCTGAGCAATCACACTCTATACACCTTGATATCAGCCGACAGACAGAAGAACATCTCAAAGAAACAGCTGCACGTCACAAAATGGCAGTCAATAGAGGTAAATTTGAAGACACACCATTGGCAAGAGCCGTTCGGTTACAAAAACATGATAGAGAGATGAGCCTCTATTTCCCTATGTTCAGAAATAAGATGCTTACCGCTTTTGCCTTGGTATTTGCGGGTGGCTTCGGTTTCGCCACGTTCGGAATCACCAACACCTTTGATTCCACAACCATTTTCAGGATACTTTCACTGCTCTTCAGCCTGCCATTCGGCCTGGTTGCACTCTTTTCGACTATTGCTGCTATCTATCTGCCCCTCAACAATCTCAAAGTCACCATAAGTCGCGGCCAGGTGCGTATTCGAAGACGTATCTTCCTGTTTCCTGTCTACATTAAGACTTTTTACAGCAGAGACCTTGTGGACATTACCCTAAAGCAATCAGGCAGCACTGGCCAGGGTACCAGAAAGATTGTTCACTACAAATTGCTCGCCGAGACCAGACAAGCTACCTCAGTCACAATTGCTGAAGATATCGACGGTGAAGAACTCGCCAAACAGTTACGCGACTACCTCCTGCAACGAATTCGCTCCGGATATTAACTGTGCATCAAGGCTCATCTTCCTGAGAAAGTTCTTACTGATGCACTGTATATTTGAAGATGAAATACACACATGTCCCCAGCAACAGTGCAAGTAAATAGACCTGAAATGTGAAAAGGGATGTAAAAAAGGTTCGCACAAAAAGATCCATCCTGTTTTCAAGTGTTGCAGTGCCCTGTTTCACTTTGAGTTCATTCTTGGTCAACCGGCCCAAGGCCTTTCTCCTGTACAAGACAGGTGACAGACTAGCCAACAATGCATAACCAACTGCTACTATGATAAAAGCTAGCAGAAACACTTCCCAGAAATCAGCAGTCATGTGCTCGTTCCTCCATTTGGGCATACGTGAGCCTTGAAAAGGGTACTTACAAATACCTGCTTACCTCCTCTTTTTCAGTATGAATGATGAGGCGTTAGATTTTAGGAGAATACAATGCAGTGTTTTTTAGTCATTATTATTGCCGCGGATACGGTTACATATGTGCGACTTCGAGGAATGGCGTTCACACCTCACTCTTCAATCCTTACGCGTCACCCAATCAAGCTGAAATTCAGGGGTAATCAGATAATAATCTGACATCAAATTTTATTACTCGTCACACACCGATGACAGTCACACAGCCACCTGCCATTGCAATTATACACAGCCCATTGCCGTATTTCCTGTTCATTTTTGTTTTGATTATAAAAACTGTCGGTCAAGCTAAAGCAGCCTGAGCTGACATACACCATAAAGCAATACAATGAATAGAATTTTTGACATTCACATATCCAATGATATACTTGTGGGATATGTGAGCTAGCTACTCACCTTCACTTGTAACGATGATTTTCTGTATGCCTGCAGATTTACATAAACCTCATGTACAGCCCAACCCTGTAACGACCTGCGGAATGCTCAACCTCATTCTACTGGTTGGCAACACCTGTATTTTTTAGCATCCTCAATGTTGCAAATGGGTACCACGACTTTTGGACAGTACCAGCAGTAGCCATAAACCGAATTAACAGCCAGGGTCTATAACACGTGCAGCATCCGACAACTGGCAGCACAGCTTAACTACATGGCCTGTAATCTACAATATAACGCTCCCTAAAGAAAAATACTGCCAGAGTGAAACGGCATGAACCTGATTCGGAAACCTTCGCTTTTTTATCTATCGCCACATACACGCTTTTGAACACATCAACCTCACAGGAGGTAATTCCACCATGTTTCGTCCCGGATGTTTACCTATACTTATTGGAAGTTTGCCTCTAGAGGATCACAGAGAAGCCACAAACCTCATTCTTCAATACACACCTGAAATTCCACTTTGGCCGCAACTCCCAAAGAACGATCGGGAAGGCATGGTTCGGCAGTTCCTTTCAGGCTTCCCTGGCATAGTCGATGAAGGAAAGAAATTTTGGATCAATTCAGGATGCTCCGACTTTGCCGACCAGATGACGTTATTCTACGAGGAGTACATGCTGGCTGAATCTGATCCGGCCATTCTCAGCTCATCGCGATTTAGGCTAGACAACGATACTGCGAAAGGCTTTGCCTCACTGCTCGACGTTATTACAGAAGTAAAGCATACTTTCCTGACACTTAAAGGACAGATCACAGGTCCGATAACGACAGGGATTGGAGCTAAGGACCACCTTGGAAATTCCATATTCTATGACGATAATCTTCGAGATATGCTGGTGAAACATCTTACAATGAAAGCCCGGTGGCAGGTCAAAGAATTGCTCAAAACGACAGGCGCCAGTAAACCCATTATATTTATAGATGAACCAGGTCTCGTCAGTTTTGGCTCCAGTGCTTTTACCGGCATATCAAGAGAAATGGTTAAGGAAGCCGTTGGCGAAGTGATATCAGGGATTCAAAATAGTGGCGGTCTTGCTGGCGTGCATATCTGCGCAAATGGGGATTGGGGCCCCGCCCTTGACTCTGGTGCAGATATTATAAGCTTTGATGCCTACTCGTACTTTGCTAACTTTACTCTTTTCCGGAATCAGCTAATCGGATTTCTTAGACGAGGCGGTATTCTTGCCTGGGGAATAGTGCCTACAGGGGACCCCCTCGTTATCGCAAAGGAAACAGCGACAAGTCTTTTCCAAAAATGGCAGGATCAGTTGCAAACTATCTGCGATTTCGGCTTTACCGAGAAACAATTAGGAGAACAAACGTTGATAGCTCCCGCATGTGGAACAGGATCACTTACTCTTGAATTTGCAACAAAAGTATTGTCCATGACCAGGGAAGTTTCTGCAATGAGTCAGGCATATCTGAATCGCCCCTTATAATAATCAGATTATGTTTCAAGAAACTTCTCTAACGCTTCATGTCACGCCCGTATTCCTCATCTTGGCAAATCCAGGCAGGGGATAGTGCCACCAAATACAGAAATATGAACACCTCTCTTTTCAGCAAGAATGGTGAGGTGTTAAACGTCGAGGAACCACAATCGTTTTTGGTTCACGATAATTGCTGCCGAGGCTGTTATATAGGCCCGCCTTCGACGAATGCAGTTCACGCCTCAGCTGATCAATCAGATACAGAGAATACCTTTACCACCAGTAAAAAGTGTACCATCACAGCAAACGTTCTGTATTCATTTACCTGAAAGGCATTTCACTTTGCAAGGAATCATATATATACAAACGTTTCCATATACTAAACTACGTCTCTTTTCAACCATACTTGGCAGTAGATTTTATACATGTAATCGCGACACCTTCACATGATTCACCCTATCCACTCCTGTATTCATTTTAAAGGATACAAACCTTATCGCCGCTATCTCTCAACCTCATAAATGCAAAACAACAGTTACTTATTCCTTAGGGCTAAAAATAATTATTTCGATCACACCATGCAAAAATACCAGGCAACCTATCAACTCATTCCCCCTAAATCTAACACGTTACACGATATTCAATAATTCCTTTTTTATTCCACATTTCATTAACAACTATCGGCTATATTTAATATTCGGCATTATCAGCGATCTCAACCCCACTGTGCTTGAACTATGTTTGATCTCGCCAGAAATCCATTGCCTCTTATATTGTTCAAATACCATAAACTTGGCAAGAAGGAGCATCGCATGATTGTTTTTTTTCAGACGAACACTATAAGAAAACAGTCCGATATATCAGAATAAATTCTATAACAGCCACTTTACATGTCATGCAACACGTAGAAACAATTAAGAATTATGACAGTAGCGGTTAATTCCAAATACTACAGAGTTATTTTTCCTCACATACAAACGTGATACTGTACAAAAACTGATATATATTTTGACCAAGTATTAATAATAAAATGGTTGCACACTTTAAAAACTATATTATTATTTCATTAACAACCTCACATGTATTTCTATCTCACTCACTATAAGGATATATCAATGAACGAGTTCCTGAAAATTATCACTCATGCGCGGCGCTTCAAAAGTGCAGCTAAAGATTTGAACCTTGAGCAGCTTACTGAAGTCAAAGAGAAGCTTGAAAAAATTATCGAAGACCGAATTCTCTCCGAAGAAGAATCCAATCGGTTAAATGCGGAAAAAATCGAGAAGATAGAAAAGCTCAAGGAAATCATGGCCGCCGACGGAATTGAAATCGACGACCTTGTAACTGAAGCACCTGCTAAGAAGAGCAAACGTGCTCCTCGACCACCTAAATATGAGATAAAGAACGAAGCCGGTGAACGTATCACCTGGACCGGTCAAGGCAGAATGCCTAACATTTTCAAGTTACGTATTGAAGCTGGAGAATCTATCGATAACTATCTCATTAAATAAGTTCTGGTATAGATATTAACGGTGAGCATTAATGTGTATTTCCTATGCATGCTCACCGTATAAATATTTCAAAATACATCTATCATTTCCGTCACATCTCTAACATAGAGTTGAGCTAAACGTGCTCCGTAGAGGTATTTCACATTCTATCTATGCTCTCTGCCAGTACTCAATCAGTTATTCCTGATATTCAAAGAATATGCGTTTTGCTGATACCGTCACCTTACATCAGCATCTGAATTTTATATTAAAAATTATCCTTTAATTACGTTCACACATACCTTTTCCGCCAGATATACTTCCTGCTGACTTTCACGCATCCCCTCCCCTGTCTCCTGAATATGTGTTTTTATGCTTTGCAAGACTAACACTTTTCCAATAATATTTTTCTTAGCAATATTGCATTATGTCATACCAATCCATTTGCGGCCCCATATATTTCATCGTACATCCCCCCCCTTAAACTCCCTTTCCATACTCAAGAAACTAATCCGATCTCAATTATCTTATGTTTGACCATAAAAGAGATGTGACACTTCAAACAAGACGATAATCGCTCCACCTTACCATGTGCCTCCAGATCTACATGCGGAATAGCTCTTAAAAACCTCGTAATAGACAGATACCATCCCTTACATAACCAGCCAGTATTCTACTCAGATTTTATTACCTCAAAATATCCCTGCTAATTTTTGTATCTTTTGTGCGGTTTTTGCGTTTTCAATAGCAGAGAGAGGCGAATGAGAGAAAATATCATTTTTATACAAAACATAATTTCCTCAGGAGACTATTATGAAAATTGAAAAATATGTACATCTGGTATCAGTAATCACATTACTGATGTCAAGTGGCGTAGCAGTAGCCGTTGACAAACAACAGGATAGGCTACGCATTCATGTCGACGACCCTCTCTATCTCCAGGTCAAAGAACAAAAGCGTTTACAGATTTACGGTTCCGAACTTATGACTCCGCAAGAAAGGGCTGAATATCAGCACCAGTATCTTTCATTACAAAGTGAACAGGCACGAAATGAATTCCGACATAGACATGAAATACGTATGAGGCTTCGAGCCGACGCCGAGGGCATTGAACTTGCAGAACCTGCACAACTCCAACCTCAGAATCAGGAAGGTCAGTCTGTTGCCGGTAACACTGGCAGTGGTGCAGATACGCGTGGAAACAACAGTGATAACGGCAATAACTCCAACGCCAGTTCCGGGAACAGCAATTCTGATAAAGGTGGAAGTAACAATAATGATGGTGGCGGTAAAGGTGGTGGAAACGGTAACCGTGCTGGCGGTAAAAGGTAGTGTGTAAAAACGAGTGACAGTTACGCATATTTTGGCTGCAGACAGGTCAACTCGGAGCTAGATGGTAATTCGTGTAATTAACATAATTCCCATGAATAAAATGGTCTCACATGGAATGCCCCTGGGCAAGCATTGCGCACGTTCTAACGCATTAATTTGTTAACATCATACATATCGATTAGTTAAGATGTTTTGTTTATGGCATGAAGGTACCCTTTACGATAAATATGGACTAGAACCCATCTAGTTTATAGCAGTTTTCACATCCGGCCGGTGGCGGGTGATCAGCGAAATATGACTCTATGTGTCTAATCGCCCGCTTCAGTTCTTGAGCGCCTGCAATTGAATAGCTCACCTTGGAAAGCAAACTGTCATGGAAATGCAAACGTCTTCTATAAGCATCTCTAAAAAATACATATGGTGCAGATTTCCAGATTTCTTCGAGACTATTGTCACGAAGGTTGCCGAAGATCAGGTTCTCACTCTTTTTTACACAACCTTCATGATGCCAGGTTATCCCTCCCCGCACCGGAGTTGATAAAAACACGCATGGAGAAACCTCTCCCCGCACATTTATGAAAATATTGTGTAAAGGATTCTTATCACACACCGGGGTTAATTCTGTCGAGAAAGGAGCAAGTTTAAGGCGCATCTTGCCAAACAGTGACCTCAGTCGGCTCTGCAGGCGCAACCCTCTATATTTAAACGGCAGAGCCAGTGGAAGATGAAAACGTAAAGCCTGCTGCTCATCATTTGCAACCTGAGTCAGATGAATCGTGGCAAATAAGTCTACATCGTTTTTTCGGCACCATGTAATTGCTTCAGGGATTTCCTCTACAGTTTCAGCTGTCACCAGATAGCTTACTCCCAATTCAAGCGTACTATCCCGGCTTTGCCTTCGAGCTTCTGCTATCATTGCAATAGCCTCATGCACCTTCCCGCTGGTTCCCCGGCCACGCAATACATCCTGGACCCCAACACTGTTACCAGCCATTGAAAAAGTAATACCATCAAGACCCACCTTGAGGTACTCTTTAGCCGTCGGATAATCAAGCAGTGTACCATTACTGGTAAGACTTACGTGTAGCCCACGTTCTTTTATACAAGATATATGTTTCAGGGTATCCGTATGCAACAGCGGCTCACCCCAACCCTGAAGATGGATCAGTGATTCTCCTGGCAACTGGTCAATGATTGCTATAAACAGATCAAAATCCATATCCTCTTCCTGCCATTGATCAAGGAAATATGGCTTTAAGCACGTTTTACAGTTGAGATTACAGCGGCTGGTTGTTTCAAGCTGTATGCAGCTAGGTACATCAAAAGCAGTATCAGTAAATGTGCAGGGTCTCGTAACCATGGCATCAACGTTACGGTTTCAGATCGTTGCCGACCCAAAACTCTTCAAAGGGTTTCTTTAGTACTCTTCTCTATGAATAATTTTCACCTCATTCCTCTGCAGCATACATCTCCGTTCAAAATTACGACATCACGCCATCAAGTCCTAACCACGACCTGGAACTAGACGATTGCCCTATCTCTAATACTTTGGTACATTTTCACAACCGACTGATTAGAATCGTACAGTAATGATCCATACGCTCTGCCAATGAAAAAATACTCCATACTGTTCACACTTTTTTGCTGCCTGCTCTGCCAGGCCAAACATGGATATGCAATTACACCATTTACCACAGATGGTTGCAGCATGTTTCCTAACGGCACCATCAATCGTAACAGCCTCTGGCTTGACTGCTGTATTTCTCATGACTTCGCCTACTGGCAAGGCGGAACGTATCAGCAAAGACTCGCGGCAGATCAACAGTTGCGAGATTGTGTTGCTGGAACGGGTGCCTCCTTTACAGCTGAAATTATGATGGAAGGCGTCAGGTTCGGTGGCTCCCCGTTCTTTCCTACAACTTACAGGTGGGGATACGGCTGGCCATGGCCCCGAGGCTATAAGCAACTCAACTCATCTGAGCGTGAACAGATCCAACACGCACTGCGTGATTCAATGAATCACCTTCTTAAAAAAGTTCAGGCTCCATCCAACGCTCTTACAACGCCTGAGCGGGCCTGATATCTGCTTTTATTTAAGAAGTTTTTTCACATGAGAGGAGAGCGTTATTTCTCCACGTCCCCTGTACATTTCGTGGTTCTTCTCGATCTGCGACAATTTATAGAGATAATTAACCATAATACCTGCTGACTGTTCCATTCCCGCCTGTGTCTGGTTCGCACCCCAGTTAATTCTCTCTATCTGAGCTCCATTCGAAAGATGAAAATGAGCAACCCGGTCATAGGCCTGATCACCTCTCTTAGCCAAAGCAAGATAGCGGGCACACAGTGTTAACAACAAATTCTTCAGGGTCTCTGCATTTGAAGCACCATCATCCTCGCCCGAGCTCTCAACCATCCGGCTAAGAACCTCTATCGGGTCATCAGCTGATTGCACAGATTCCCAAAGTTCACGTTCTTTATTACCAAGATCAAAAGACTCGTCCTGACCTCGCAACCACGTAAGAAACCCTGGAATTGGTGATAAAGTCGAAAAGTTTTTAAGATTGGGAAGCTTTGCAGTCAAATCTGCAACGACACGCTTAATGAGGAAATTACCAAAACTTACTCCTGCAAGTCCCTTCTGACAGTTGGAGATAGAGTAGAAAATAGCAGTATCTGATTTCAAAGGGTCTTCAATCGGTGCGTGCACATCAAGAAGTTCCTGCACATTATCAGAAATACCACTCACAAGAGCAACTTCTACGAAGATAAGCGGCTCATCAGGCATTCGTGGATGAAAAAACGCATAGCATCGGCGATCTTCACGTAACCTGTTTTTCATATCTGCCCATGATGAAATCTCATGTACAGATTCATATTTAATAAGTTTTTCAAGAATAGCGGCAGGGGTATCCCAGGTAATACGTCTCAAATCAAGAAAACCTATATCAAACCACGATACCAGCAATCGGTGCACATCCTGATCAAGTGCCTTCAGTTCATTGTCCTTCCTGGACCAAGGAATAAGTTCTGCCCGCAGATCCACCAGAAACTTCACACCTTCCTTAAGCTCATTAAACTGCTGAAATAATCTGGCCCGTGGTGGATCTAGCAGCAGTCTCAGTTTTTGATTGGCAGCCTGAAGTTCGAGTGGAGAAGTGATACTATTTCTGGCTTCGATAGCCTTTTCAACAGCTACATTATCAACATCATACTCTCTGGCCAGCAGTTGCAGAAATTTGAATCGTCCATCTGCACCAAGAACAAGGTAGGCGCGCCCAAGTTCAGCTGCCCTACTACGCGCTGACACCTCACCACCTCTTCCTCCGAGACAGGCACTAATTGCACGTCGCAATACATTCAGATCACTATCAGGAAGATCTACATGTATTTTGTCTTTCAGTTCGTTTTGTTCACCAAGTGGCCAGATTTCGCGAATAAGCCGTAGTGTCCTGTCCCAGAAAGGTTCTTCAGCTATATACATGTAGTTCCCCCGTACTGTAATGATGACAGGTTATCCAGCATTTCTCTTAAAAGATGACAAGAAATGGCGGGTAGTACACTGATATTCTTAACAGGCTACAGAAAGGATATTGTTTTTAAAGAAGCAACTACAGAATATAGTAGATGCAGACATGAGTTCAAGACGTTTTCTTGTACATCTCAAGAAAGACTTCGCAAGCTGAGTTGTAGTATTTTCTTTTCAACCTTTTTGTAACACGGAATACACCAGTCTCTGCTGTCAGATCTACAGGTTCTGGATTCCGGGGTATACTTCTGATATTTTCGCAGTACAAGATTTACACACAAGTAGTGCAGCACAAGGTACCAGAGCATCAAGAGGCGGCACACTAATATCGGAATTCACTGGGGGGGATAGAGAAACAAACACAACGTGGAAAAAAATAAGCAGCCCAATATTGGGACAAAACACCAGAATTGGGCTGCGCGATAATATCAGCTAGCGTGTCCTGAAAAACATGAAATATGGCTTCGCAGTGTATTTTCAACCTCTGAATATGCCACCACCACTTCACGTTGTAATTCTTTCAGAGTGCAGGTCGTACCTTCAATCTCAATCCACGCATTTGCAGCAGCTTCGCCGCGAATAAGTGAGGCACAGGAAAGAATATCCGGCCGGGTACATCGTCGAATCGAATCCACTCCTGATAACGAAATCCAGTGCCCGTGAGTTGCTGACATTAGCCTGATAAAGTCATGCCAGGCCATATTCACCGGCAAATCAACACTTACCTGCAAATAGACCTGATTGCCCTGAATGACCTCAACAAGATCATGAGTAACTGGAAGTATTGTTTCCGGATCATTCACGGCGCTGACCTCGACAAGCTCTTTTGCCTTATCAGCAAAGAACGGCGCAAGACGATAGATCGGAGACGGCGTAGTAACGAGGGAAACACTCACATATACAATTCCGCTCAAAGCCATGGCTACAATTACACCGTGTCCCATCAATAACGGGTTAATTATCTCCAGCGCCGGTGGTGCACCGGCAGGTGTATACATGATATCATATACTACCAGACCGCACTGACTGAAAAATCCTGTAAACATTGAGGCTGTAGCCCCTTCCGCCGTCCCTCTTCTCCAGTACATACCTCCCATAAGCACAAAAAAGTACGAGGCGCTGGCGATGAAGGTTGCAATATGTATAGCATCAATAATTGAATTAATAAAAAATGAGCCTACAGTTGCGCTGGCAATAATACATAACACACTCAACCTGTTGACAGTCAACATCTCTTTCATTGACGCTGCGGGGTTAAACTGACGCTGGTAGATATCACGTGAAATACATGACGCACCCGAGGCTGCAAAAGTATCCGCGCATGACATAGCTGCAGTAGCCAGAGCTATCGCACAAAGAGCGATCATAATGTCTGAATAATCCTGTGACATTATAAAATTGAGCAATGCCGGTTCCGCTTTACCCATCCCCATAGGAAACCCCATACCAGCTATATCCGGGTAAATCACCCGTAATCCCAGTGCAATAAATGCACAACCTGCAAAAACTACTGCTACGAGAAACGAACCCAGTATCATTCCCGTTCTGGC
The DNA here is from genome assembly GCA_041582995.1 of Desulfopila sp. Classification (GTDB taxonomy): domain Bacteria; phylum Desulfobacterota; class Desulfobulbia; order Desulfobulbales; family Desulfocapsaceae; genus Desulfopila. The sequence goes on from JBFHGS010000003.1 coordinate 50,706, forward strand.
AGACTTCACATCCCGCGCTGCCCATATTTTTTGCCAGGGATCCTGTTCTGTAATCCAACCTGGAATAATTGCGATGGAGAATATCAGAACCATCGGTAAGCCGATAGACATAGGATTCCACCATGATACATCCATTGCGGTCACCATCTGCGTAACACTTTGCCCGGAGACCTCGCCTGCTCCACCAAGTACCAGAAACGACATTAATAGTACAAAAAATGACAGGCAGAGAAATTGAATGACATCTGTTGTAATAACTGCAGATAAACCTCCCAGCGTAACATAGACTGCCACAGAAAGGCCGACAATCAACGCAGCCTGCAGACTGCTGATTCCATAAAACACCTGCAGTACCATGGCAAAACCTTTAATGTCCGCCACAGCAAAGAGAATCATGACTACGATAATTATGAGCGCCACAGGTGTTCTCAGAAAAGAACCATACCGGATTTCAAGCAATTCCGGCTGAGTCATCGCAGGGATTGATTTTATCTTTTTGACAAAGATGGCGATAATCAACAACGCCAGAATATTTGGTGCCACAAAGCCCCAGATAGATCCCATACCAAGCAGGATAAATAAACCAGTTACTGCAAGCAGGGCACCGGCAGTTAGCCAGGAGGCCGCAGCTGAGAAACCGATGGATATTGCTCCAGCCCGTTTGCCTGCCAGTAGAAATTCTCTCAGCGATATCTGACGTTTGTTAAAATAATAGCCTGTAGCAACCAGAAAAGCGATGTAGCCAGCCAGCAACACCATGAAAATTGGATACCCGTTCATACTTCCTCCCGGCAATGGTACGGAAACCTTTAGCAGTACAGTCCGTCGCATTGCGTACGTGTACGTCGGTAGAAATACAAAACCCCAAACCGACGCATGTCAGCCCGGGGATTTACCGTCTCTCCGAGAGAAATAAGCTTGACTGGCAGATATTCTGACTCGTGAGTCACCCTCGGCCGCGCCTTCCCATTCTGTTTCGTAGGAGTGTCATTACAGAACAGTGGCTTTCTATGCGGCGTCGTCATCACTTACAGCGGCGGGTCCGTTCCGGAGTCACACCGGATTCCCTGCAGGGTCATCTGCCTTTTTGGCATGATCACCCGGATCCTTGTTAAGGATCACCAGCTAGCCTCAGCTAGAATGTAGACCGGATGATCGTTTAACATCCGGCATCTTCTTCATTTATTGTAAATCCACTGCCCTGTCAAGCTCCATCTGAAGGTGATAACATGAACTTCACATCATCCCAACAGACTGATTCGATATGACTTTTGAACTCATTGCACACTTCGCGGCACAACAGTTCTTCTATTGTGTAGTATTCAGACTCAAATGCGTTTCTCATGCAAACTCACATACACCGTCACACATATACGTATTTACGTATTTACATATTTACACATGAGCTTCTATACTATTTTACGCCTTTACTTGCATATTCATATACGTACTGAAATGCCTGTTTCCATCCGGAAAAAATATCAGACTTAAAAGATCCAGGCGTGTGGTTACTTTTGACGAAGACACATATATGATTCAGATTCCACCTCTTTTTCAACAATTATGATGAGGTGTTAACTGTTAGGTGCGAGGAGCGCACAAGGATTCATGTTGCAATCATTCAATAATAAAGTGAATGCTGTATTGTATTGAGTTGCCTGCGTTGAAGGCTGTTCACGCCTCATCTCATCAAGCTGAAACTAAGAGGTGATCATGTAATTGATATCCCTTTATGATTAAGCTGAAACTACCTCAGAATTTTAGCTACTCGCAAAAGGATGAACAATAGATTCCTGCTTCAACATATGGCGAATCTCTCTCCATGTGGGAAGAAATACATCCATAAAATTCCAGAAACGTCTATTGTGATAACGTTCCAGCAGATGTACAAGCTCATGAACCAACACATACTCAAGGCATTCTGGAGACATCTTTGCCAGTTCAAGATTCAGCCATATACGTTTTTGCGTAATGTTACAGGTCCCCCATCTGGTCCTCATTCTTTTAATACGCCATTCAGAAACCTCAACTCCGACAACCTGCTCCCAATGACGAAGTAAACCTGGAATTCTTTCGCTCAACTGCTCACGATACCAATCATTCAAAATAGCATATTTTTTTTCTACTGGAGCATCAGCCTGAACGAGCAAAACAAGAGTTGTATCATCCTGTACATAGGCTCCACTCCAACGATCCCTGCAAATAACCCGCAAAGCGAGCTTCTTTCCGAAGAGAAAATGCTCCTCGCCGGAAACGAATTTTTTATCAGGCAGCTGAGGTTTTCCAAGCAAAAGCGCTTTTTTCTGCCTGATCCATGGCAAACGGGCGATTATCGCTGAACGAATATGCACCTCGCTTAACTGCATGGGAACCGACACCCTAACTCTTCCATCCGGAGGATATATTGCCAGGTTAATATTCTTAATGGCTTTACGCTCAACAACAATTTCGAGATCATCAACAATAAGTAAACTGGAGATTTTCATAATTATTATGCGCCACCTAAATCAATCGTTCCCTGAGTTTTCAGTTTCATGCTCTATTCTTATATCTTGGTTTGGTAATACAATTCAATTATTGTTACAACTTGTAGCTCCTGACCGCTCTAAGCTAAAACCTCAACATTCTCTATCTAGTTACTCGACCAACTACTGATTACATTGCCATATGAAGTGTTATTTTAATGGGTTACCACTCATTATCCTTGGCATTCTGTCGCTCACAAGTTGCGCGACTCTCAGCAAAAATGAATGTCTTACCGCTAACTGGGCAAGCATTGGGTATGAAGACGGGGTGCAGGGACAGGCACAAGATCGTATAGGTTCTCATCTTCGGGCCTGTGCAGATCATGGAATAAACCCAAACCTTCAAGAATACCAGCAGGGATACAATCAAGGACTGGAAATTTTCTGCACCCCGCAGAATGGATATATAAAAGGCAAGAGCGGTTACACGTATGCTGGAGCATGCACGGAAAGTCGCACATCAGGTTTTCTTCTGGGATATGAGGCCGGGAGAGAAGTATACCTTGCCAACGCTGAATTGAGCAGACTGCGACGAGATTTACAGGCTGTTGAAAACAGGATACGCCATCTTAAAAACGAAATATACCGGAAAGAACGATTTCTTTTTTCTGATTCTGTCTCAAAAAGCGTGCGCAGAAATATCTATTATGAAATAGCCGACCTGAAAATGGAACAAGAAGATCTTCTTATGCAAAGAAAAGCATATATTAATGACAGGTATGATGCTGAAGAAAATCTTGAATACCTTAAAGGCAGATATCCGAACTATTGATCACACAAATAGTTCAAAGGGAATGAACCCATGCAGTGCTTCGCCCTGCTGCTTTTCTCCTGCAGCAGGGCGAAGCGTGACACACTCCAGTCCATCTGGTAAATTGTATGAACAGAACCTTACAGAGCGGCTTTCAAAATCAGTCTGCAAATTTCAGGTGTAACATCCCCACTTTCAGAGAGCGCAGTCATACCATGTTTTTCCAGCGAGGCTACAACTCTATCAATGTCCTTGTCACCAAGATCATGATCTGAAAGCCTCGTCTTTACTCCCAGACTATGGAAGAATTCCTCTGTCCTGGCGATAGCCTTATCAATTCTTTCATCTTCACTGCCGTCAGCAATTCCCCAGACGCGTTCACCAAATTGCAGCAGTTTTGTACGCTTCTGCTCTTTTCGCACTTTCCATACTGCCGGTAATACTACAGCAAGAGTTCTTGCGTGATCAATGCCGAAGAGTGCCGTCATTTCATGCCCCATCATATGAGTAGACCAGTCCTGGGGTACACCCATACCGATAAGCCCATTCAGTGCTAGAGTAGCAGACCATACAAGATTTGCACGCGCATCGTAATCTTCTGGATTCTCAAGTGTTTTCTGACCAATTTCTATAAGAGTCTGCAGAATACCTTCGGCCATTCTGTCTTGCACTCTTCCTTCCACACCATAGGTCACGTACTGTTCGCACACATGGATAAAGGTGTCGACCACACCATTTGCAACCTGCCTTGAGGGCAGTGTGTATGTAAGTACAGGATCGAGAATAGAAAATTTTGGAAAGGCAAGAACACTGTTCACAGGCAGCTTATCCTCACCATTACTTATTACCGCAAAAGTATTGGCCTCAGACCCCGTAGCCGGCAAGGTCACAACTGTGCCGATCGGTACTGCACTCTTTACCGGGACGGGCATAAAGCCAAATTTAAGCAGCTCCTCCTCTTTACCGACAAACTCTTCTGCAAAGGAGGCAAGGGCCACAAATTTAGTGCCATCCATTACAGACCCACCACCGACAGCAAGAAGAAAATCAACCTTTTCCTTGCGTACCAGTTCTACTGCACCCATCAGAATCGAAAATTCCGGATTTGCACCAATACCACCAAACTCAAAAACTGTGCGTGACGATTTTGCCAGTTCCTTCTGTACTGTGGCTAACACCCCTGTTTTCCGGGCACTGCCACCGCCATAGGTGATGAGTACTCTGGCGTTTTTAGGCACAAGATTATCAAGTTCCTGCAACTGGTCTTTACCAAAAACAATGTTGGTCGGATTATAAAAACTGAAATTCAACATACAATTCTCCTTTCATACACGTAATGCATGAGGTTCTATAGTGAAGCGTTCCATAACGGAGTGCTGCGTTCAGACTGCATGCTAATTTAAGGCAGACTGTATGAATGAAAAGACACATTACTGCTGATCTTATGCCTATTCCTACTTTCTTGCATAAATAATGTTATATTCCAAGACAACCTGATTATGATAAACGGGATGAACATTTTTACCAGGAGATCACAATGACAAATATAGCATCACTTATGAATGCACTGGCAAAACAGGATGGTTTCAACACTACCCTGCTTGCCGGTATAGGCATTTATAAAGCATCACAACCACGCCCGCGGGAACCACTCTGCTATGAACAGGGGGTAATAATTGTTGGTCAGGGTTCAAAGCGCGTATTCCTGGGCAATACTGTATATGAATACAATCCGGATAATTATCTGGTTCTTTCTGTTCCTATACCAGCAGAATGCGAAACAAAGGCAGCCGAGAATGAGCCAATGCTGGCCATGACGGTGGATATCGATATCGGTCTCCTGAATCGAATTATCGCTGAAATGGATAACCATATCAACCATGAGATGCTGGCAAAGCATGATAAACACAAAGGTCTTTTTCTGGCCTCAACAACCCCTGAGATCAAAGACACTGTCCATAGACTCCTTATGGTATTGCAATCCCCTCTTGACTGCAGCGTGATCGGACCCGGCATTGTACACGAACTCTTATACAGGATAATGTGCGGCGAAAATGCATCTTCCCTGTATGCACTTGCCATGAAAAATACCAACATTGCACGAGTCGACAAAGCACTGAAACTGATCCACTCGAGCTATCGCGAATCTATGGATGTCGACCGCCTTGCAGCTCTTGTGAACATGAGCCCATCAGCATTTCACCGCGCATTCAAAGATGTCACCTCATCCTCACCAATCCAATATGTAAAAAAAATACGCCTCAGCAAAGCCAAAGCACTACTGATAGAAGAAGGGGCGCGGGTAAACGAGGCTGCTACTGAAGTGGGCTATGAAAGTGCAGCACAATTCAGCAGAGAATTCAAGCGATACTTCGGAACAAGTCCGGTTGAGTACATTAATGTAAACCGTTTGGCTCAAATGTGAGGGGGGGACAAACTACTGCCGTTTATCAAGAACATCCCGAATCATGGATGTCAGATCTCCGATCGAAAAGGGTTTCTGGATGAAGTTTATCCCTTCATCTAAGACACCGTTATGGACTATGACATTTGCAGTGTATCCGGACATGAATAAAACTTTCATATCGGGATGTCGTGTCTGAATCTGGTACGCCAGTTCTTTACCGTTCATTTCTGGCAAAACTACATCAGTCAGGAGCAAATCGATATTCTCTGAATATCTTTCTACCATTTCCAGACATTGTCGCGGCGAGCTTGCCACAAGAAGACTATACCCAAGCTTTTCAAGTATTTCCTTAGTCATTTCAAGGATTCCCGATTCATCTTCTACCAGCAGTATAATCTCCCCCCGCCCTTCGACGGGCAGTTGTTCCACTTGATCCATTAAGACTACAGGATCCTCGTTGCAAACCGGAAAGTACAGCTTGAACGTGGTTCCCACATTGGGCTCACTATAAACATTGATAAAGCCTGAGTTTTGCTTAACAATTCCATATACTGTTGATAATCCGAGCCCGGTACCCAGACCTAAGCCTTTCGTTGAATAAAATGGTTCAAAAATCTTTTCAGCTGTTTCCTTATTAAAACCTATACCGTTATCACTCACTGACATCTGCACAAAAGTTCCTGGTATAAAACCAACATGAGCTGCACAATAAGCATTATCAAACGTAACCATCGCCGTTTCTATAGTAATTCTGCCTGAATGCGTCGCTATAGCATCTTTAGCATTTACACAAAGGTTTGCCAGAATCTGGTCAACCTGAGTTGGATCAATTTTAATCCGCCGCAGCTCCTGACCTGGAACCCAAAGCAGATCAATATCTTCTCCAATCAGTCGATTGAGTATTTTCAGCATTCCCTCTATTGATTGATTGAGACTGATAACCTTGGGAGCGATTGGTTGTTGACGTGAAAACGCTAAAAGTTGACGAATGAGATTTGCAGAACGCCCGGCAGCATCGCGTATTTTCTTCAAATTACCATACAAAGGCTTGTCTGAGTCTGTTTCCTCAATCGCAAGTTCTGTATACCCAATAATAACGCTGAGAATATTGTTGAAATCGTGAGCAACACCACCAGTAAGACGGCCTACAGCTTCCATCTTCTGGGCCTGGAAAAATTGCGCCTCAAGTGATAATTGTTGACTAATATCCCGTTTTACTGACACAAAATTGACAAGACTACCTTCAGAATCACACACAGGTGAAATGGTGACCTCTTCTGTAAACAACTCACCATTCTTCCGCTTATTTACCATTCGCCCCTGAAAGGTCTTACCTGCAGTAATTGTTTGCCATAATGACTGGTAAAAGGCGTCGTCCTGTTCACCACTTTTAAGGATTCGCGGATTTTGGCCTATCAACTCAGCAAGAGCATACCCAGTGACCTTCTCAAAAGCAGGGTTAACATACTGGATAAAGCCCTTGGGGTCAGTAATCACTATGGCATCACTTGTTTGCTCAATAGCGGCAACTAACTTATCACGTTCTGCCTCAGTCTCTAACCGTCGAGAGATGTCTCTCATTATGCCAAGATTGCCAATCCATTTATTATTCTGGTCATGAAGCCTGACACCGAGGGTCTCCCCTTGAAATTCTTTACCTGACTTATGTCTGTAAGAAGTAATATATCGTTTATCAATGCGCTCGGAGTCCTGATTAAAAACAGTTTTACCCATCGTCTGAAAGGCCTCAAAATCAGCATAGAGCTGCTGGGTCGTTCCACCGAGTAAGTCTTCCGGAACATATCCAAACGTGTATTCCATCCCCTTGTTAGCCAGGATGATATTTCTATTGATATCAGTAATGACAACACCGTCGGTAATTGCATTGAACATTGACTCAAATAAAAGTTTTTGTTCGACAATCTTCTGTTTGCTTTCCCGTAAGTTCTTTGCTGCTTCTTCACGCTCTGTAATGTCATGTATCAACGAGAGCATCATATTTCTGCCGTCAATGCTTATGACTTCAGCAAACCAATGAGCGAAACGGATTTGACCCCCTTTTGTCCGAAATCTCACAGGTTTCTCTTTGAAAGATTTTTTTAGGCGCAGCACGGCAATCATTTCATCCCGCACTTCGCTATCTCCCCATAAACCTATTTGCACAGATGTCTTACCGATGATTTCTTCCCGTGAATATCCGAGCATATCCAGCCACTTTTGATTAACATCGATAAATAGACCGGAATCTATTTCAGATATTGTCATTGGTGCAGGATTAGACTGAAATGCTTTGGCAAAACGTTCTTCACTTTCCCGATAGATACGCTCCGATTCTATGTTTTGGGTTATATCTGTGGCAACGTGTACCAGATACCCTTCCCCTTCACGTTCTGACAGGATATGGGACGAACTCACCCGAAACGTCGTATCAAGACGCTCATGATGGATAACAGCGGAATGCGAACGACCATGCTTCACGGTATCCAGTAACGGACAACCAGGGCATGGTTCTGATTGCCCGGTAAATATCTCGTAGCAATTTCTCCCTGTAAGCTCACCATTATTGACCTTAAAAAAACGATGAGCCGCTTTGTTCGCTCTTATAATAGTAAGGTCATTATCCTGAATCGTAACAATATCAGGTATGGCATCAAAGGTGCGGGACCAAATGTCACTGCTTCGATATTGCACAGCCTCCCGTTTCCGGCGTTCAGTTACATCATGGAGGATGCAGTCTGTATGGCGGAGAACACCATTTTCATCATCTATTACTTTGCCATCCAGGATGACGAAAAGTGAATCTCTATCTTTATTCTGTAAGTGAATTTCGAGATTTGAAACAGAACTGAGATGTGTAAGATTAGCTATTTGTTCGTTAAAAAATTCTTTATCATCCCAATGGATGTATTGAGCAAAAAAAGTTCCGATAATTTCTTGCCTGGAATACCCAAGAAGATCCATGAAAAGATGATTTGCACTCAGTATTCGACCGCTTACACTCAAAGACAAGAAGGGGAGCGGAAGTCTTTCATGGCATGAGCTAAATTCAGCACTAACACGGTCTCCCCCCGTCCTAACCTGATTATTTAAACAATCACCTTTCTGTCTCATATTTCTATATATCTTTGTATAATATTACAGGCATAACTATTGGAAACTGACATCAGGAACACACATAGATACTGCTCATTCCTGAGTACAATGAAAAGTGCTCATTTTAGAACAAATAGAAATATTAGCCTATTGCAAATTCGACAGGACGTCAACCTGATATAATGGGCTCACATTGGGACATATAACGTCCCATTAATCACACGCCATAAGATAGGTACGCAAATTTACTTTTGAGTTTTGCAGATTCAAGCGTTCACGTATGCGTTTACGATACGTTTCAACAGTTTTGACAGAGATTCCCTGCAGTTCAGCAATCTCTTTACTTGAACGCCCCCTTTTTATAAATTCTGCAATTTGCAGCAGCGCCGGAGACAAAGAAACTGGTGCTGATGTAAGCTGTTTTGCGAAAGGAGATAAAATATTCTCAAGGTTACTTTGCAAAACATTGAGATGAGCTTTTTGCTGAACACTCAAATTACCAGCCTTTATATTGTCTATTGAAGGTAAAACCAGTTGTTTAATATTTGCCATAATCTCCCGCTCGTGCTCCAAGGCATCATTTTCCCTGGTTTTGAGGAGAACTCTAAGTGCGGAGTTCATCTCTTCCAGCTCAGACTGCTTTGCCATAAGCTGTTCTTCAATCAAACGTTGTGCAACGGCCACAGATATATAATCCGCGAGACGCTCTACGGTTGCAACGGACTCTGCAGGAAACTGATCTCTTTTTCTATCGTTAAGCTGGAGTAGACCAAGAGTATTACCTCCGGCTCTCAATGGAACCAGGAGAACTGATTCGTACCCAGCTGCATTGCAATGATTACGCAACGTACCAACCTTCCGCTTATAAGTATATTCATTCAGAAACAGAGTAGTGCTGTTGGAGTAGAAGCTTCCCTTAGGTGTGAAAAAAGGTTCTGAGTTTCCTGCACTCCCACGGATAACATGTCCACACATACATTCTAAATACGGCGATTGTCCATTACCTCGACCAGCTACAGCACGCTCCATACCATCCTGTCTCTCAAGATTCCATTCACGGAGCACAAACTCTTGAGGAAACCCGTTTGTCTTGAAATAAGGATAATCTCCACCGCGTTTAAGACGAAAAGCTATAGCATCGACCTGGGCCCATGACTTCAAAAAACACAGTATCGTCTCCAGCATGTTTTCCAAATCACTTTCAGCATTTACGATGTCTAACAATTGCAAAAGGATGTCCTTCTCCTCCTCCAAACGTTTTTGGTCGTTGATATCCTCCATCATTGGTAAATAATAAAGTGGTTTTTTTTGTCGATCACGAACTAAACGAACAGATAACCGTATCCATATACGTTTACCATCTTTGCCAACACAACGCCTATCTGACGTATACTGATCCTCTTGGCCTTCAAAGAGATTATGAACGTGCTTCAGGTCGATTCTCCAATCCTCATCGTAAAAAATATCGGCAAAGCCCAACCCATCAAATTCACCAGCCGAATATCCAGTGATTCGGCAAAGCTCCTGATTTACCTTTTTGAATCGCAAATCAAGCCCTACCATTGCAGCCCCGATAGGTGATTGATCGAAAGTATACCGAAAGAGTTCCTCATTATGGCTTATCGCAATTTCCGCTCTTTTCTGATCAGTAATGTCTGTAATAACGATGGCAAACTGCATTTCAGCCGGACTGAAAGCCAACACATCCAAATGACGTTTCAATACTTTACTGAACTTTTGAAAATGTATAGGTTGCCGACGAAGGGCAACCTGGCCGAATGTTACAAGCCAGAATTCTTCCAAATCCGGATAAACTTCCAGAACAGTCTTGCCTACAATCTGGTCAGCAGCAAGATTTGTTATTCGCTCAAAAGCGGAGTTTACCTCAAGATACCTGTAATTTACTACCTGGCCGCTCGCATTACATATCACCTCATGCAATGCGAACCCGTTCAGCATTTCCTTTACCATGGTGCGGTAACGTAATTCGCTGACCCGGAGTTTCTTCTCCATGGCATTATGTTCTGTTACATCAATCGACACAGCATAGGACTTCATGAACTCACCATTATCATCACGCTTACAGTTCCCGGTCATGATAACATCAAAAACTTCACCGTTCTTTTTAACGAAAGAGTAGTGAATATCCTGCGCGACACCAGTCTCGTAGAATTGAGGTAGTGTTTTACGTAAGGCGAGTTCACGAGAATCTGCCGTCAAGAAGTCGACAGACATACGACCAATGACTTCTTCTCTTCGATAACCCATCTTCGTGAGCCACATATCGCTCACATCGATAATCTCTCCGGCATCATTAATTGAATGCATCATGGCAGGAATAGATTTCAGACAGATTTTTTCCCCATCAGGACTGGTATACATATATCTGATTACTCCTCTTTTTCAACGAGAGTGATGGGGTGTCAGGTGTATACAGAGCAGCGTGTCTTTGCCAACAGTATTTCCCCAGATACAATTACATAGTTAGGTCTTCTACGGATACAGTTCACGCCTCTTCCTTCACGTCCTACTCCTTACCCAATCAAACTGAAATTCATAGATAATCGGATACATACATCAACTATCAGGAGTTTAAATATTAGATGAGCAATGATTGCAGAATACAACTGCAGTTATTTTTACCCCCAAAAATGGCCGACTATCAAACTCTTCGTAAACCATAAAAACGCTTTATTCAAGGTACCATGCAATCTGCAGATTGAGGCGGGTTGCAAAAAGTAGATACCGCAATAATACTTAAAGAATAGATGTAGACGATGTCCAGACAATAGATATAATTGAACATTATTTATTCGTCCACCACCTGGCATTTGGGCAGCCGATAGTCCAACTGCTCACTTTTTCTTAATTGATTTGAATTGTCATCTGCCAAAAACGTTCGTTATGGGTTAACCCAGATATTATCCTGCACGAAAATCAGAACTTTCTTCTGCGACAGGATATTTCCCCTAAATCGCACCCTTTTGAAAGGTCATATATATTGCTTATTGCACTTGCACTTCCCTGCCGGACCCACCATGACCGCCATCGAATATGTTGCAATCGACTTTACGCCATCATCTGTCGCACAGGAACCGACTTAGAGCTCATTGACGGGGTACGAGACATAACATTAGGCCCCGACACGAACAACTCACAATCGGCCAATTCACAAGAAAAGTCCTCATTCTGTTGCAGATTCCTGCACATCACCAGGAATCTGCAAATACGACTATCACTCAATCGGTTAAAGATTATTCCTTTTTCCCGAGGTATTTCTTAGAGGTCTTATCCGGTAAGGCAGCATGAAACTCTCGACAGCAAAAGACGCACACAAATGTAAAATACTTACACTTACATCTTCAATAATGTAATTTTTTTTACAGGCGTATTTTTTGTCGTCAATGACAAAAGAGACGAAAGTAATGCCATTCCAAACATAATCGAACAGCCTATACTCCTGAAATTGAATGGATTAATTTCTTTTGTTCATAATTTTAGAATTATTTTTTTCATCAAAATGAAATATGGACAGGATGTTGCAATCAAGATGGCGTTACATCACTGCTGGAAACAATTCTGAATTATTTGTTGCTTTAAAAAAAGCTTTAAAAATATTGGGCCTGTTTTGAAATATTTTTTTCGAAAAAAATCATGCTGAACTGAATCTCGCCTGACGAAGTGATGAAAAAAGGATTTACACACAAACACTACCTGGAGGTAAAAAAATGAAATTTGGACGAATCTTACTAGGAAGCTCTTTACTGATTGCTCTTACGCATCCTGCATTGGCAGCAGAGTTAACAGTTGGCGCTAATATGGGTAATGTACCTTGGGAATTTGTTAACAAAGATAATAAAAACGTAGGCTTTGAGATTGATCTTGCAGAAGAAGTTGGAAAGCGACTTGGTAAAGACGTTGTAATAGAAAATATTCCATTTAATGGTCTCTTTTCAGCAGTACAATCTGGACGCATTGACATCGCCATGTCTTCAATCACTATCACTGAAAAACGTTTAGAATCTGTGTCCTTTGCTCAACCGTATTATGACAGTGATCAATCACTTACAACTCTGAGCAAAGATGGCGTATCTGGCCTTAGTGCTCTCGAGGGTAAAGTTATAGGTGTAGACACTGGTTCAACAGGCGATATGTGGATCTCTCAAAGAGAAGGCGAGTATAAATACAAAACTATTAGCCGATACGAAGGACTGGCACCAGCAATGCTGGATCTTGCAGCTCACCGTATTGACGCCTACATAAGTGATATCCCGGCCGTTCAGTATTATATCCAAGATAAACCGCAGTATACCGTAGCAGAACGGATTCCTACTGACGAAAAATACTCAATGATGTTTGCAAAGAACTCTCCTTTATTAGATGAAGTAAACGCAATCCTCAGCGATTTAAAGAAAGAGGGTTTTATTGCTAAAACCCATGAGAAATGGTTTGGCTTCCCGGCCCCTGCGACCTCTTCAACAATAGAGGTTAGGCCAGTACCTGCCCTAAAGTAAAAAGACAAACTATGATGGGGTTATACCGGATATGGTGTCCCGCATAACCTCATCATATAGTCACGGCATTCACTGAATAAAAATTTCATCGTTTCTACTAGAGCTACAAAGGGTTTCCGTGAATATTTTCGAAACATTCTTTAACATACCTGTTCTTATTGATTCTTTCCCTATGCTGATGAGGGGATTAGGGATAACTATAACGCTCGGGGCCCTAAGTATTGTATTAGGGTTGATATTAGGCTTAATCTTTGCGCTAATTCGAACATATGGACCACGAAGTCTGCGTTGGTTCGCTTGCGGCTATATCGATATCTTCAGATCAATCCCCATTCTAGTTCTTTTAGTGATAATCTACTATGCCTTACCTTTTGTTGGTATCCGTTTGTCTGCTTTTGCAGCTTCAGTAGTAACTCTCTCTCTTGTCTCTTCCGCGTATACAGCTGAGATATTTCGCTCTGGTATTGAGGCTATCCCAAAAGGCCAGGTTGAAGCATCCCTAGCCCTCGGGTACCGATTTTTTCCTGCTCTGATAGACATCATTCTCCCACAGGCAATTAAAATTGTCATTCCACCTTTAACCAGCAATTGCATAAATGTTGTTAAAGATACAGCTCTTGCCTCTGTGGTAGCAATGCCGGATTTGCTTAAACAGGCAACACAGGCTCAAGCCTTGGCTGCCAACCCCTCTCCTTTGATAGGGGCGGCTATTATCTACCTTGTAATATTACTGCCACTTGTACACCTGGTGAGTCGTTTAGAACGCTACTTAAATGTGAGTCAGAAAAAATGAGACCTATTATTGAAATTCGTAATTTAAAAAAGAATTTTGGGAATTTTACTGCACTTAACAATATTAATTTACTCATGTATGAGAAAGAGGTTGTGGTCATCGTTGGCCCATCTGGGTCAGGCAAGTCGACTCTGATCAGGTGCATAAATTTTCTGGAAAAGCCTACCGAAGGGGAAATATTTCTTGAAGAATACCCTATCCAGGACGGGCCCAATCTCCCCGAAATCAGGGCAGATATCGGTATGGTATTTCAAAATTTTAATCTTTTCCCCCACATGACAGTTCTGAAAAATGTTGCACAACCACCGATCAGGGTTCGTCAGATGGGTCAGAGTGAATCAGAAAAACGCGCAAAGTTGTTACTTGAAAAAGTGGGATTACAAGATCATATCCATAAATATCCTGAACAATTATCGGGCGGTCAACAACAGCGGGTAGCTATAGCGCGGGCCATGGCAATGAAGCCACGCGTTCTTCTCTTCGATGAACCTACTTCAGCTCTTGACCCGGAAATGGTTGGAGAAGTCCTTGATGTTATGCAACAACTCGCAGTAGAAGGAGTGAGCATGATGGTAGTTACCCATGAGATGGGTTTTGCAAGGAGAGTTGCTGATCGTGTCATCTTTATGGAAGAGGGTTCTATTATTGAAGATAATACACCTGAAAACTTCTTTGATAATCCCACTAACGAGAGAATTAAAGAATTTCAACAAGCAGTTTTGAATCACTAAAACGCCCCGGATGGGTCTCAATTATCAGAATAGGTTATACAATGAATTCTTTAAACATTGGAAAGGTTCGATCTTATTTCCCTGCACTTGAACACAGTAATGTACTTTTTGATAATGCTGGTGGCACTGCAGTAGTTCGAAATGTAGCTGATAGAATCAGTAACTACCTTCTTGCTTCAAGCGTACAAACCGGCGCAACATA
>JBFHGS010000004.1:0-62403 GCA_041582995.1 Desulfopila sp.
CCTCAAGAAGTTATTTCGAAGGTAAAGCAGGTTATGTGAGGGCTGTACGTCCTTAACGTCCGTTGGGAATGACACCATAAAAAGTGGGATTTATGGTGTTAGCGGAGGCGGGTCAGCATTCGGTGGTTGTTGAGAGAGGGGCCGTCTAAAATAGCTGGAAAAACAAAGTGCATTACCTCGGATGTTTTTTTACCCCATGCTGCAGCATTAATCCCTGTAAGGTTGCATAACTTTGTGCACCCACAAGTCGTACATCATTGATGACAAAAGTGGGCACCGCTGTAATCTGCAGTCGTCGTGACTCTTCCCAGTCTTTGTCCACTGCTTCTTTGTAAGATTGCTCTTCCAGAACTTTTATTGCTTCAGTTCGGGGTAAGCCACAGCTTTCTGCGATTTCGATGAGAACAGGCAATTGAGCCAGATTCTTGCCGTCAGCAAAATAGGCTCTGAAGGCTGCCATATGAAAGACGTGACCATGACCCTTATCTTCAGCCCAGAGGCCTAACTCCTGGGCAAGTCTGCTGTTAAAAGTTTTATGACGTTCACCAAAAGGCAGACCCAGCTGATCTGCTTGTTGTTTGAGTTGATGCAGCATGAGTCGAATTCTGGCGGAGTCAGTGCGAAACAACTCTTCGAGCGTGGTTCCCTCTTCAGGAGTTTCAGGGTGGAGGGGGAAGGTCCGCCAGTGAATACGAATATCATATTCTGACTGTAGCTTTTCAATACTCCCGGTAATGAAATAGCAGTATGGTCAGATATAGTCAGAAAAAATTTCCAGGATTTGGTCTCTTGGCATAGTTTACTCTTTTTGTGGTTTTACGCTGCCCGGCGAGCCGTTGACAACTCTTCCGCAGTGCGGGCACATAAGAATGAGGCGGGCGTCTGTAAAGCCCGCGCCGTATTCTGCCTTCATGGTTCCGCCTGATCCACAGAGATCGCAACGGGCTGGCATTGTCTCATTGTTGATGCGTATACCGATATACACAGCAATAGTGGCTATGCAGCTAAATCCTGCCAAGCCTGTAAGTTCAAAGCCCGCAAGGTACATAATGGCGAGTATGAGTGCTGCGACAGCACCGAAAAGACGCAACCAATAAAATCGGATAAAGCTTAAATACATGTGAGTAAACTGTCGGGTTTGCGTGAATAAAAAAGACTGCAACGAAACCGATCGTTGCAGTCTGCACTATGCAGCTATCCTGACATATTGAAATACATTCTTCAACAGCTTACGTCTCTACGTGTGTTGTTTCCTGACTGGTAGAATTGAAAACAGCACAACAGGAGAATCGTCTACCGGCAGGGAGGGGCCGGTAGACCCGGATATTATCTACTCTTCGTAACCTTTACCTTCACAGGTCGGGCAGGCTTCTTCCGGTGTGCATTGCATATCATCGAGAAGGTCATCATTTTGATTACCTCGCCACTCTGAACTCACTTCGCAAACACCTTCAATTACTTTTTTACCCTGACAGGTTGGACATGGTTTTCTGATCTCTTCTGACATAACTCGCTCCTTTTGAGTAGTTGGGGCAGTGTCTTTCACCGCTACATGTGATGAGGCCGATTGTCACTCACTTCCGGTGACCAGATAATCTTTTAATTTTTTTTCAAGGGATTCGGGTAGTTCCCTGTTATACATAAAAGCCTCAGCCTCTTCTCCCGTTATCTGCTGTTTTATCTCCAGCGGAAGAGAGCGCAAAACTGCTACTCGTTCGGGGTCTGGTTTTTCGTGTTTTGTATTGCTGTTTTTCAAGATATTCACCACTTATGGTGTCGTCTGCTGTTCTTCGTAAAACTGAGATAACAACCTCTGTTCTTATCGATGTATGCATGTTCATAATCTTAAATTTGTACCTGCCATTGGATATGTCAACAGCGAAAATGATTTCTAAATGTAAATAGGAATCATTTTCAACTACTGTAAGCAAATGCTGGTAAACCTGCAAGGGGAAAAAGTTACAGCGGGAGAGAATTTATAAAAAACGACGGTCAGAACGTCTATTTTCTACGTCCTCGTCAGAAGCTGTCATCCAGCCGCTTGTACTTTCATTGATATGGTCAAATGCCTGAATAAAGGGCTTAATATCAAACACTGGCGTGCCATCAAGAACGTCAATTCCACGTATCAGAAGGGTAGATGCTGTAATTGAGACCAACTCGACAATTGATAACCCCAGATGGTTTGGTCGAAGCGGGGAGCGCGTGGAATAAACGCCTCTGGGAACAGTATCCATGAACGGAATTACAGTGAGCTCTGTTCTTGTCGCTTTGTGGAACTGATATATGAGGTAAATGTGGCTGAAGCCGTTCAGATCCTGCAATCCTTCTGCATATTGGGGGAGCAGTTCTATATGACCCTGAACATTTTTGGCGCCTTTGGGTTGGATCGGCATGTCCTCAAGGTTTGAAAACGGGGTGTGGATAGTGCCTATAGGTATCACTGGTAGATCCGGTTCGTTGAGGTTAATTTCAGGTTCAGTGTAGACAGACCTGCAGATTCCCGGGGCAGCCTGTTTCGTTGTCATGGAGCTGCAAGTCTGTTGTATGTATATAACTATTTGCTGAAAAAGCGTTTACTTCCAGTAGTAGAGAGCGTTTTTACCAAGTTCATGTTCAATTTCGAGTAGACGATTGTATTTTGCAATACGTTCACTTCTGCTGGCAGAACCGGTTTTAAGTTGGCCGCCATCCATAGCTACGGCAAAATCGGCGAGGAAAGTATCTTCAGTTTCGCCAGATCTGTGGGAGATGAAATAGCGCCAACCTGCATCACGACACATTCTGACGGCATCAATACTTTCAGTGACAGTACCGATTTGGTTGAGTTTGATAAGAACGGAGTTCGCTGTTTTTTCTTCAATACCGCGAGCGATATACTTGGTGTTGGTGACAAAAATATCATCACCGACAATATCAATTTTATCGCCGACCTTAGCTGTAAGACTTTTAAATCCTTCCCAGTCGTTTTCGGCCAGAGGGTCTTCCCAGGTGACGATCGGATATTTTTCTACCCATTTAACCCCAAGTTCAACGAGTTCAGCGCTGGACATTTTGCCACCACCGGACCACTTCAGGTCGTACTGGCTGGTCAGGTCGCTGGAAAAGGAGCTGGCGGCGCTGTCGAGAGAGAAGGCGATATCTTTGCCCGGGGTGTAACCGGCCTTTTCGATAGCTTCCATGATGGTATCCATGACTGCTTCGTTGCTTTCCAGATTTGGCGCAAATCCGCCCTCATCACCGACACTTGTGGCCATTCCTTTGGATTTTAGAATCTTTTTTAAGGTGTGGAAAGTTTCAGCCACGTAGCGTAACCCTTCACTGAATGTGGGTGCCCCGAGAGGTGTTGCCATGAACTCCTGAATATCGACGCTATTGTCGGCGTGTGCCCCGCCATTGATGATGTTCATTGCCGGTACCGGGATTCGCCGTGCTCCCGCTCCGCCAAGATATGTATAGAGCGGCAGGCCGACCGAGGTCGCACCGGCTCTGGCGACGGCCATGGAGACACCGAGAATAGCGTTGGCTCCGAGGCGGGATTTGTTATCGGTACCGTCAAGTCTGTTCATCAGGCTGTCGATTTCAGATTGACGTGTGGCACACATGCCGATGAGTTCCGGAGCAATGATCTCATTGACGTTAGCCACTGCTTTCAGGACCCCTTTGCCGAGATAGCGTTTCGTGTCGCCATCGCGCATCTCAATTGCTTCATTTTCGCCTGTTGACGCACCTGAGGGCACTGAAGCGCTGGAAGCAGTCCCGTCGCTCAATTCTATGAATACACGGACCGTTGGATTTCCCCGTGAATCCATGATCTCCATTGCCCGAACTGCTGTAATTTTACCGGCCATAATAAATTCCTCCGTAATATGAATGGAAATATCTACAGGAAACAAAATGAATAATCAGGTGAAACGGACCACTTCAGTATAGCACATTTTCGGCGGGATATGAGAGTTTTTCAAGAAGAGAAGAGCAGCAAACATTACAGGGCAATGGAGTGAACCCTGCACGTACTATGCAGTGGTACAGCGTTCGTGAGTTACTGCAGGGAGCGGCCAACAACACACGAACACTTTCAACCGGGATGGAATATCAGCCGAGCAGGTTACTGACCAGATGCACAGCCTGTTTAGCTTTGTCTTTTTCAGCGGCGGTTATGGGACGTAGCTCTTCGCGGCGCTGATCACGGTTTTCCCAACTGCGGCAGATGGTATTGGTGATGTGGTCAACATTAAGCTGATCAAATTCAATCATCCAGTCATCCTGCTGAATAGAGCGCATGAAACCGGCGTTCTTCGGATAGGAATTGATTGAGATCATCGGGGTGTTGATCGCAGCGCAGAAGATAAGAGAATGGGTCCTGAGGCCGATATGGGTATCAACTTTCTCAAGGATACCGACGATATCATTACAGGTATACTCTTCGTTGGTGATCATCCGAACTTTGTCTTTGTTGCGGACATAGTTCAGGCACTCGTTGGTAATTTTCAGGTCCATGACCTGGGTGACAGTGAGCAGTACATCAACCCCGAGCTTTTCAATGACAGCATCGATTGAGTCGGCAATTATTTTGCAGAATTCTTCACGTGTCAGTTTACCGGTGTTACTCCAGTTATCAATATACGAATTAACGTTGAAACTGATGGTTCCGGCAGTGCCGGCTGGAAAGAGGTTTTCTTTCCGTATGATTTCATCGAGTCGTGCTGCTGATGATGGTTTGGTGTTTATGGCGGAATCCGCCAGCAGATGAATTTCAGGCGACTTCAGTTTGAGGTCTTCGAAGATTTCCTGAGTTTTTTTGTCACGCAGAGTGACAAGTTTTGTAGCATCCAGGATCTGCTGCAACAGTTTCCTGCCTTTATCTGTATCAATGGGTCCCACGCTGGCGTTGTAAAAAACGATAGGTATATTCCGCTTGCGGCAGAGTGGTGCCATGAGGGCGACACTGAACATCGTATTGACCAGCGGGTTGTAAAGTTTGCGATCAAAGAGCGCGTTATCAGTAATCAGGACCATGTCAGTATTGGTCATCGAACGATAGGTGGCAAGGCCAAGAGCCTTGAGAGAGAGATGCCAGGGCATCATTCCCATTGGTTTGACGTTGTGATGGCCATAGTGGCTGGTTACGAAGCTTGGTTTCAAGGTAGGAATCTGCCATTCAATGTCAGATCTAACCTCGGAAAAATCATCGAGAATATTGGCGAGAATAGCGATATCTCCAGCGTTACGGCCGGAAAAACTGCCAATGAGTGTGACTTTCTTCATACGGTACCTGTCTGTGATAATAATGATAAAAAAATCTGTATTCGGCTTACAGCAAATGCTTGCTCTGGTACCATTCTGCAGTTACGGCCAGACCACGTTCGTAATTGAATTTTGGTTCATATCCAAGAAGACGACGGGCTTTGTCGATGGTAAAAGAACGACTTTTGGTGAAGAAATCCACCCGGCGTCGGTAGATCGGTGGTTCGATACCAAAAGGGATACAGATATTTTCGCAGATTGTGCCTGCAAGCTGGAACGGTTTGGCAGGTAGATGAATCTTGCGTTTAGGTTTATGCAGAATGCCTGCAATCATATCGACAATATCGTTTAAGCGCATATTTTCAGGACCAGCACCAAGAAAGACCTGGCCTATGGCTTCTGTTTTCTGTGAAGCAAGAATGAAGATATCAGCCAGATCTTCAACGTACACCATATTAAAAAAGATGTTACCGTCACCGAGAATCGGCGTGACATTCTTTGCTGCAAGTTTAAAGAGCTTCAACAGTCGCAGGTCACCCACCCCGTAAATAGGGCCGGGACGTACCACAGAAACAGGAAAACCGGTTTTGTGATGAAAGTCGATGGCTGCCTGTTCCCCGGCGAGTTTGGTTACCTGGTATATATCTCCCGGTGAAAAGCGATACTCCTCATCTGCCGGAGGATTTTCAATATGTCCGTGTACACCGACTGTCGAGCAGTGCACGAACCGTTTGACACCGGCTTCATGGGAGAATTTCAGCAAGTTTTCGGTGGCTGTAACGTTGACATCCCAGTACACCTGATCAAGTACGCCGGCTTGTCTGAAAAGGCCTGCAATATGATAAACTTTCTCAACTCCGTCTACCGCCCGTTTGAGTGCTTCTGTGTCAGTGATATCACTTTCCACAACTTCCATACGATGTGCATTCGGTGATTGTAATTTTTGCTTGTTTCGTACAAAGGCACGAACTTCGTGACCTTGTTCAAGGAGTTTTTCTGCCAGCACACTCCCTGTAAAACCGCTTGCACCAGTAACCAATACTTTCATTCGCTCTCCTGTTGATGAGTGTCATCCAGATACGGCTGTTGTCAGTGTCCGGGGTGATTTCCCCGGTTCCGGAAGGCCACTACTTGAGGATGATCTTCTGTTCTATTTTTGTATAAAATGAGTGTAGTTTCAGATTGAATGCTTCTGTGTTGTATTCTTTCTGGACTCGTTTTCTGGCGTTTTCAGCCAGAGTTTTTCTGAGTTCTGTATCGCGGGTAAGGCGCATAATTCCAGCTGCCATGTCCGCATCAACGGCCTCAACCAGGCAGGCGACGGATTCGTCTAGTACCTGAGTGTGGGTCTCAAGACAGGTAGCAAGAATTGGTCGCTCGGAGTCCATGTAGGAATAGATTTTCATCGGGGTGTTATACCCTTTTATCCGCGGAGAGACCAGAATGTCGGCCTGAGCGAGATAACATGCCAGATCTTCAACAGGTTTTGGCCCGGTAAAGATTACGCCGTCAGCGATCCCGAGATTTCTGGATTTACGTTTATACAAGGAAATATCGGCCTTTGATCCGCCAATGATAACCAACTTGATTTTTTCTTTCTCGAGATACGCGAGTGAAAATGCTTCAAGCAACAGGTCTATGCCCTGATAGCGTTCAAGGTTCCCGACATACATCAGATGTGTGGTATTTTTGTCGAGCCGCAGGCTGGTTGCTTTACGTTTATCTTCTGGAAACTCACGGGGGAGAAGAGTAACATCTTCGAGTTGCTGAACAATGGTCGTGGGGTCATGAGACCGGGCAAGATCCGCAAGATGTTTACAGACAGCAAGAACACCTGCACTGTTTTGGATCACCCGTTTTTCAAAGCGCGTCAAAAATGGCAGCAGCGGTGACAACATGGGCATTTTCTCACAGAGCTGCTGCGGTAGTGATGAGTCCATATCGTAGACATATGGAATGGTAAAACGTTTACTGAAATGGCGTGCGAGAAAGACAGCTTCTTCTCCGGCGTGGATCAGATCGAATTTTTCTTTTTTCAGTAGTCGGCCGGCCATCTGCAGCATTACAATATCACAGACAATTTTCTTCCAGGAAAAGCCGGGTTGGATATTGTGTACCATCGGCAGTTTTTTCACCCGCAGTATTCTGCAGCCGGGGATAGTGATTTGCTCTCCTTCAGGATAGACCATTGCGGTGAGGTCATGACCTTTTGCCGCAAGACTTTCGAGCAGCATTTTTAGTGCAATGGGGGTGCCCCTGTTCTGAAAAAATGGGTGAGGTGCCAGAACCAGAATTTTCATATTTGTATCTTCAGTCTGTGTCGATAATGTGAGATTACCTGATCGACTTCTTTGCAGATCATTTTTTCATCCCAGCCAAGTTCGCCTGCCATGATCTCGGCTATCTGTCGGAGTTCAGGCTCGGCGGGACAGCCTGAAGCACCGCCATCGGTTCGTCGCAGAACCACATCGGCAAGTTTTAGAGCCATCTCTTCCCGTATCGTGTAGAGAACTTCCGCTTTAAGGAGCGGTTCTTTAGCTGTGATACAGTTTCCAGCTCCGCTTTCTGCGGCCACGATGGCGAAGACAGCAGCTGCATCCTTGCCATAATTGGCAGGAATATGCGGAAATTTTTCAGCATACCTGGAAAACAGTTTTTGATCTATATTTTTGTCAGGTCTGCTGCTGGGCGCCAGGAATGTATGATGCCTTGGTTGTGTAATAATCTTTTTCTTTCTCAGTACTTTTTCGACCTCAATGGCAATTGCCGGAGCTGTCGTATATTTCACTCCTTCAATAGTCAGCAACCCTTCAATGGATTCGAGCTCAGAATGGTCTATTACCCGCGAGTGTTTAATCAGTTGAGGCGTTCCTTCGCGGACCCCTGAACCCGGAGTATGAGCAGGCATCAGCCCGGCGTGGACAAAAATAACATCTTCCTTGCAGAGGGCCGCTGTGGGGTAAATACTGTTTACCTCATCAATGATTTCTTGAATTTCTTCTTCTTTTACCTCCAGGTCATCGCACTTATCTGAGTAATACGAGTAGGTGGTGCCGATGATGGTCTTCTTCTTCCAGGGTACAAAGAAGAAGAGACGCTTGGAGCGTTTAATTTTCGCGTCTTTGTCGGTAAACTCTTCACTACCTTCAAGGCCGACTCCGTAACCGGGGAAAAGAGATTTTTTTATGAGGATGTTAACAGCTTTGGCGAGATCCTCGGTGATGCTGGCCTGGTGTGATTCCTGTCGGATATCATCTGCCCAGGGGCCTGCGGCATTGATGGCAAGATCCGCTTTAATTGTGAATGTCCGGCCACTGAGGGAATCTGTGACTTCCGCCCCTGTAATGTGTTTTTTCAGGCGGGACAGTTTGCGAACTCTTACATAATTGGCAGCAACACCACCCAGTTTGCAACCCTCTTTTATGAAGGTGAGTGCCATGCGTTCTGTGCTGGTGATGAGATCATCATACCAGACGGCACCGCCGGTTAATCCTTCAGTGGGAATGCCGCGTCCTATTTTGAGACACTGGTTTCTGGTGAGCAGATGCCCACGGCCCACCCGGTTTTTGGAAGGAGCATGTTGATTCCGGTCCCAGCCAATGAGATCAAAGATCTGCAGTGCCACAGCCATGATAGGACGACCTTTCATGCCGAGTCCGAAAGTCGGTATAACGCATGGCATTGGCTGGATGAGATGTGGAGCCATCTGCATATAATATTTACGAGAGTTGATAGATTCCCGCATGCGTTTGATATTCAGATGTTGTAGATAGCGTAAGCCGCCATGAAGTATTTTCAAGCTGTTGGCGGATGTTCCTCCACCAAAATCTTCCTTTTCAACGAGAGCGACCCGTACACCTGCAGCAGCAAGCTGATAGAAAATTGTGGCTCCGTGAATGCCTCCGCCAATGACGATAACTTCGAAGGCGTTTTGGGCAAGAATGGACGTGTCTCGTTTCATTGTTGGTGTACTCCCCACTGTCAGCTGAGTCGCAGAGTAATCTGGTCTCTTAAAAAAGAAAGAGGAGCTTCAAGAACTCCGAAATCAATACGTTCACATGATTTGTCACACAGGGCATCCAGCAGTGATTTTGCCGGTTTTGCGGCATCGAACGGGATGCTCATGAGAGTTCCGTAACTGCCTGCATTCCGACTGCTTTTTACCGGCAGTGGGTCGGACCCGCGTAGAATTGGCAAATCAAAGAGCCTGGCCTGTTTAAACTGTTCGACCCGGGTCCAGAAAGCAGGGCGCCCGCCGTTGTCGCCAATACCAAGTGGCTTGCCGTCGTTCTCGGCAATAGCCTGGCTGACAATTTTTCCTCTGCCCATGAGCCATTTCCCGACTGCCCATGGAAGTACAGGGTAACCATCACGCTGCCGGATGGCCTTGAGCGTATCCTGCAGACTCTGCCGGTCCGGAACAGTCTGTTCGGAGGCGATCGCTAAAACTTCGAGAGCTTCGCGGGTTACCACTTGCTGACCTGAAATGAGAAAAATTCTGGTACCGTCGGTGTGGACAGCTGTGAGCGATAAGGTCTCATCGGTCGGCTCAAGCATCCATTCGCTGCTCAACCAGCAGGGTTGGGCACTTTGCAGTTGCGTGCGCAGTTTCGGGAAGGTGTCACGACCTCGGGGTTCTGTGAGGACCAGCATGCCGTAAAAAGGAACCTTACCCTTGTGTTTATGTACTGCATCAGTGAATGAGGCAAGTGCTGTGTCAAGCATGGGGACAAGGTCTACCCAGTTGTACAGATGAACGTGACTGTCTACAGCAAGAAAATAAGTGGTGGCTGGTGTTGATTCAGACATGAAGATATAGGTAAAATTAGAATGCTAATATTTGTCAAAATAAGTTCGGCAGAATTGATGCCGGGAACAAACGTTACTCCCGGACAGTATAGACTGAACATTACTGAACTTGTTATCTTAATCGGGTAAAGAAAAAGAAAAAAAGACCCCTAGGGGTAAATTTTTTAGTCAATACAGCAGGGTCTGTCAAGTATTTTCACCTCTGCGCCGAGAGCTGTCGTGACCCACTGTTTGTTGCTGCAGGTGAAATGTAACTTACTTTTTTTCGGCAATGAACTGCACAACGGCCCCACGACCATTATGCAGATGCCCTTCGTGAATTTCACGCAACAATTCAGTACCATGTAGAATATGGAGTGATTGGAAATCTTCTATCAGCATCTGTAGATTCATCATCAAGTGTTTGTGTGGAGGACCACCGGTGCCATGTGTAAGTTGGTCGGGCGTGTAGGCTTCCAGAATAAGAACTCCTCCTGGTTTCAGAGCACTGATGATCTTACGGTGAAGAGAACTGCGTACATCTGGTGGTAAATGGCAGAAAATAGAGACGACTCCGTCGTATGTGTTGTCTTCCAATGAAAAGTCTGCCAGATCGGCAACTTTGGTGGTGATGGTGACGTTATGCTGGCTTGCCAGAACTTCAGCTTTTTTGAGTCCGACAGCAGAGGAATCAACTGCTGTAATCTGAAAACCATGTCGTGCCAGGAAAACACCGTTCCGGCCCTCACCTTCAGCCAGACAGAGAATGTTACCGTCAACGGGCAGGTGATGGACGTTTTCAGATAGGAAATCATTTGGTTGGGTGCCATAGGCAAAACCTTGTTCGCTATAACGCTTATCCCACTGGTTTTCAGTATTCATCATGTACCTTCTTGTAACCTAAGATGAAAATGTGCATGAATTGATAGCTTTTTATGTTCATCAGGCATAAACCATACATCTCTTTTCCTGGACAATCAAACCTCTGATTAGAATTTCTTATTAATATTGTAGTGTCTATTTGTTGTTTCACACTTCTCACCTTTTCAGGGTGAGAAGGTGAGGCATCAGGAGTACATTTGAGGTTAGTGGATACAAAGGTTGAGGCCATTCCGCGTCGTGTTCAGCGTGTGATACCGGCTTCCCATCCCAGAAGGGCACTTTTTCGAATTCGTCCCCAGTGGTAATCGCTGATTTTCCCAGACTTGGCAATAACCCTGTGGCAGGGGATGAGATAGCCAAGCGGGTTGGCCGCGACTGCGCTGGCCACAGCCCTGCAGGCACCGGGTCTACCGAGCAGATTTGCCAGATCCTCATAGCAGATTCTCGAACCGGCCGGGATGTTAAGTAATCCTTTCCAGACGTTGATTTGAAAGTTTGTGCCTTTGAGCAACATATGAAACGGTTTAGAAATTTTTGCATCTGTTTGCGTTCGATAAAAAATGTCACTCACAACGACACGTGTGCGGATATGATCTTCACAGAACTGCCCATATGGCCAGCGACGTCGCAGATCGTGCAGAACTGATTCTTCTTTGCCTGGTTCTGCAAAACCAAGATAACAGATTCCCCGTTCAGTTAAGCCCAGCAGGCAGAGCCCGAAAGGGCAGGGATGAAATCCATAACGTATTTGCAAACCATGACCGAGCCGTTTGTATTCACCCGGAGTCATTGCCTCAAAGGTAACGAACAGATCGTGCAGACGACCCGGGCCTGATAGTCCTGCATCATAGGCTGTGTCGAGCAGATTTTTTGAGTTTTTAAGCATCTCTTTGCTGTATTCGAGAGTAAGAAACTGCAGGAACTGCATTGGGGTGATTCCTGCCCAGCGCTTGAAAAGTCGCATGAAATGGTACTTGCTGAGTCCCACATGCCCGGAGATATCATCAAGTGAGGGCTGTCTGCGATAGTGAGCCTCTATATAGGCTATCGCTCGCGCTATTCTATTGTAATCGTCTGTATCTTCTTTTGCTTCGATAGTATCCATATTTTCCATATACACGTACTCCTTTTCTCTTCATATACGTACAGCAATGGGAGTTTGAACACCACCCGAATATTGCTTGGATCAAAAAGCAATATTCGGGTGGTGTTTCTGTGTTCTTTCGTCTACAACGGTGAACTGAAACGTGCAACTTCACGCATCCCGAGGAGTAACCCCTCATAAATAATGATGAGATATATTTTATATGCAACAGGAACAGGAAAAACGCTCTGATAGTGCCTCGACACAGATCACCATGAATCTTGGTGAATGGAGCATGCTGCTTCTGCTCTCACTGGTCTGGGGTGGTTCTTTCTTTTTCGTAGGTGTGGCAATAAAGGAACTGCCGGCGATGTCCGTAGTGGCTTTTCGTGTAAGTCTGGCTGCTTTGGTTCTTGTGGCTGTAGTCCACCTGAAAGGGAATCGTCTGCCTGCCGACCCCGGTATCTGGGCTGGTTTTCTGATGATGGGACTCATAAATAATATTTTGCCGTTCTCGTGTATAGCCTGGGGGCAGCAGTTTATTGAAAGCAGTCTGGCAGCTGTTCTGAATGCGGCCACACCGGTTTTTGGTGTAGTGTTCGCTCACCTTTTGACGCAAACGGAAAAACTGACAGGTAAGCGGGCGGCAGGCGTTGTCTGCAGCTGGTGCGGTGTAGCGGTGATTATGGGAGTTGATACCCTGGCTGGCAACCGTCTTCAGGTGCTGGGGCAATTGTCCGTATTATCAGCGGGAGTCCTCTATGCCCTGGCTGCAATTTATGGTAAACGCTTTAAAGCACTTTCACCTCTTGTTGTTTCAGCCGGTATGCTCCTCTCCTCATCTGTTATTATGGTGCCGCTGGCAATAGTGGTTGAACCAGTAACACTCTCACTTCCATCATTACCGACGCTCTCAGCCCTGGTCGGTCTGGCTGTAATCTCAACGGCCTTTGCGTATCTTCTCTATTTCCGGATTCTGGCAACAGCTGGAGCAACAAATATCCTGCTTGTAACATTTTTAATTCCTGTCAGTGCGACAGTACTTGGTGTTGCTTTTCTGGGTGAATCGCTGACGCGTGTTGATTTTATAGGTATGGCGGGAATAGCCCTTGGCTTGATGCTTATTGATGGCAGATTACTGAAGAAAAGAGCAAAAGTTACTGTTTGAAACAGAATACTGTTGAAAAATACTTTGACATAAATGAACGATCGTTTATTTTATATCGCATGAGAACACGAGACGATAAAAAACAGGAAGCACTTTTTCTGGCTACGATAAAACTGGTAAATGAAATCGGCTTTGCCGCAAGTTCCGTTGCTAAAATAGCCAAAGAAGCCGGGGTTTCCCCCGCAACTCTGTATATCTATTTTAAGAACAAGGAAGATCTGCTTGTTTCCACCTATCTTGAAATTAAACAGGGCATGAGTGTGGCAATGCTTGAAGAGTTTGATGAGAATCTGCCTGTTCATGATATTTTGTATTGTGTCTGGCGAAAAACATTCTCGTATGTTTCTGAAAATGTAGATGAATTTCGCTATGCAGAACAGTTCTCCTATTCTCCATACAGCGAACTGGTTGATAGAGAGGAAGTTCAGCAGAGTTTTGCCCCGCTGGTTCGGGTGATCCAGCGGGGGATTGATGAGAAGATCATAAAGAATGTTGATTCTGATTTATTGGGTGCCTTTATGTTTCGGCCCATAATGGTTTTGGCGAACCCTCGTCAATGTGGTTTTTTTGAGCCGACAGACGAAAATATCAGCATAGCATTTCGTATGGCTTGGGACGCACTGAGACTGTAACAGCAGGCTCAGTTTATATTATATTAATAAATGAATATTCACTTAATGAGCTGCGAGCATGAGGATACTCACTGCAACAGTTATACTGGGGGTAATAATAATGGCAATCAATGGAGCAGCCAGGTCTGTAATAGCTGAAACGGTATCAGCAAATCAACGTACTGAGATTATGAATACAATGACCGTAAAAGAACATCTTCAGATGTACCGGGAGTTCTTTTTCGTAAAAGGAGAGAAGGTACCCAAAGGCCAGCTGCCGCAGGTGCAACTGGCCTTGCCTGAACTGTTGGATGGAGAGAGTAATGGCTTGAAAGTCAGTTGGCTCGGGCATTCATCACTTCTCATGCAGATAGATGGTTATTCCATTCTGACCGATCCAATTTTTGAACGAAAGGTGTCGCCAATCGGACCGAGCAGATTCAGTGCGGAGCTGCCACTGAGAGTCGAGACCCTGCAACATGTGGATGTGGTCATAATTTCGCACGATCATTACGACCATTTAAACAAATACTCAGTACAGCAGCTTATTGATAAAACAGGTGTTTTTGTCGTGCCGTTGCGAGTTGGGACGCGACTTATGAAGTGGGGAGTTCCTAAAGAAAAAATTGTTGAACTCGACTGGTGGGATGAAGCGCATCCGCACAGCGGTCTGACAATTGCAGCGACACCTGCTCAGCACTTCTCCGGTCGCGGTCTGTTTGATCGAAACAGCACCCTTTGGGCCTCATGGGTGATCCAAACCGGTAAGCATCGCGTATTTTTCAGCGGCGATACAGGCTACTTTGCCGGGTTTTCGGAAATTGGTAAAAAGTATGGTCCGTTTGATGTCGCTTTCCTTGAGTGCGGTGCGTACAACGAGTACTGGTCGAATGTTCATATGTTTCCGGAACAGACCGTACAGGCAGGTATTGATCTTGGCGCCAAAGTGTTGCAGCCGATTCATTGGGCCACCTTCAATCTGGCACTGCATGCCTGGTATGAGCCGATTGAACGGTTTACTGAGGCGGCCTGGAACAGGAGCGTAAACGTGTCGATCCCGGTTATGGGGCAGGTGGTAGATTATCATACGCCGTGGGCAACGGAGTTGTGGTGGCTGGCGTCGATGTCTGAGAGCAAAGGCGTTCTCGTTGAACAGGAATTGACCGCAGATTCTCTGCAAACTACAGGCGAAGCCGGTACACTTACCCGATAAAGCCGGGAACAGGTGTGATTGCAGCAACGATAGCTATACTTGAGGTATAAGTTATTTACATAATACGCTTGCCGGCTGTACAATCAGTTTGTATGGCTTGACCCGGATTTCGGATAGATGTTTATGAGAAATCCGGGTGAACGCGGTTCTATGGAATTGCGCGGCACAGCCACAGAAATGAAACAGACAACTCGGCAACTGCAAGACCTGTTGAATGTAAAATATCTCTCATTCATCTTTCTCTATAAGCAAGGGGTGTACAGATGGCCCTTAGTTTTCTGGATGGAAATGAAGCAATAGCTTACGCCGCCATTAAGGCAGGCTGTTTGTTTTTTGCAGGTTATCCTATCACACCTGCCACTTCGATTTATCAGCATATGCTGAATCTGCTCCCATCATCCGGTGGAATCTGTCTGCAGGGTGAGGATGAAATTGCCTCAATAGGTTTTTGCCTCGGTGCTTCGATGGCGGGCTTTAAGGTGATGACCGCAACGTCCGGGCCGGGAATAAGCCTTTACAGTGAGCAGATTTCTTTTGCTATAGGCGGTGAAATTCCAATTGTCATTGTCGATGTACAGCGTCTCGGGCCGTCAACCGGATCGGCCACCAGGGGGGCGGATGGCGATATCCAGTTTCTGCGCTGGGGAAATAGCAGCGGGTTGCCCGTTATTGTGCTGGCTCCTGTTGATGCCCGTGACTGCTATATTCTCACTCTGCAGGCGTTCAATCTGGCAGAACGGTACCGTTGCCCGGTATGTATCGCATCCAATAAAGAAATTGCCATGACACGTGAGAGTGTCGACCTGTCTTTCATCGAAATTCCTGAAACGGTAACCAGGGTTGCCTGTCCGGCGGATGAGCCGTATCAACCGTTTTGGACTTCATCGGAGTCCCAAACCCCATATTTTTTACCAATAGGTGGGAAGCGGCTTGTCAGGCAGACGTCATCGACCCACGGGCCGGATGGGTATATCACGGTAAACCGGCAGGTAATTGCTGAAATGACTGAACGACTGGCGGCTAAACTGGAGCAGGCAGTAGAAAAATTTACTTTTTGTGAATATGAAAAAGCATCAGGTGCGGATATCCTCCTCATTGTCTATGGGGTAACTGCACGGGCCGCGAAAGAAGCACTCAGGAAGTTACGGGAAAGAGAGGTTAACCTCTCTTTATTGGTATTGAAAACGCTCTATCCTGTACCCGAAAACATGATTCGCACAGCCATTTCTGAAGTGTCAAAGATAGTTGTGATTGAGATGAACCTCGGACAATATGTCCGGGAGATCGAGCGACTTGCCGGAACCATACCTGTGCAACATTATGGCCAAATGGATGGAGAACTGATCAGTCCTGAGAAAATTATGGAGGTGATCGGTTCATGACGACTCTGTTAAACGAACAGCGCCCCCCTGTGTTTTGTCCTGGTTGCGCCCATGAGAAGGTTGTTCATGTACTGGATGCGGCATTGCAGCAACTGGGGCTGAAGGGTGAAGATATTGCCCTGGTCACGGATATTGGTTGTTCCGGCCTCTTTGATGTGTTTTTCAATACCCACGCAATGCATGGTTTGCACGGCAGGGCGTTGACCTATGCCACCGGTTTGAAAATGGCATGTCCTGAACTGACGGTAATTGCTGTCATGGGGGATGGAGGGCTGGGAATAGGTGGCGCTCATGTGCTCAGCAGCTGCCGCAGGAATCTTGATATAACCCTTTTGGTGCTCAATAATTTTAACTACGGCATGACAGGCGGTCAGTGCTCGGTTACAACCCCGGCAGATGCTGCAACGGCTTCCGGCTTTTTAAATCAGCTAGAGCCGCCGCTTGATATTTGCAGGATTGCTGTAGCTGCCGGGGCACCATGGGTTTACGGAGTCACCTCTGATGATCAGGATCTCACGAAATTGCTTCAGGAGGCAATAACGTATAATGGGTTTTCATTGCTGGAAATCAGCGGTCTGTGTACGGGCAGATACACCAAACGCAATCGCGGAGCTCTGAATATACTTGATACTATAGCAGCAGGAAGCCGAGTTCAGGGCGCTGTCGCGGCAAATGAACGAGAGGAGTATGGTGCACACTATCGCCGTCTGGCAGCAATGCAGAAAGCTCCGGCAGCAGTTACCTATGTTACAGCTACCTCCTTTACATCAGCACTGGAACGGCATGAAATACTCCTGCTTGGTGCGGCGGGCCAGCGAATGAATACAGCAGGAGAGATCCTCTCTCTTTCAGCTATGGCGGGCGGCCTGCATGTTACGCAAAAGAATGATTACCCGATAACCGTGCTGCGGGGACATTCAGTGAGTGAGGTGGTTATTTCTTCCAAACCGGTTTTATATACAGGTATTACCCGGCCGGATGTTATTCTGGCTCTATCAGAGGAAGGGGTGGGCAGGAGAAAAGATATTTTCGGACAATTGGATGCGCACGCTCTGCTTATTCAGGCCGGAGACGTAACCGTGCCGGAAAACAGAGCAAGAGTCGTAAACATAGATTTTCGAGGAAAGTATAAAATTTCATCAGTAAACAGATCACTTGTGGCACTTGCTGTGCTGGCTCTTGAAAGTTCTGTCCTGACGATGGATATGCTCTTTGCCGGTCTGCGGCAGCGGTTGAGCGGCGGCATATTGGCAGAATCAGAAGCACTGCTGCAACGTTTTGCCACGCAATATTCAGAAGAAAAGGAATACAAGCAAACTATCACGGAAAGAGGGGTGCAGTACTGATTGGTATTGATTCCGTATGGTATGTATCCCTTCCGAGAATACGGAGCCCTTAGATTCTTTGAGCAGCAACATCAACCGTAACTGACAGGAGATGTGTCCCCCCGCCCATAACAACACCTTTGACCGGTGCCACATCACCATAATCGCGTCCCCAGGCAAGCGTTACATAACTTTCATTTGCCAAAAGATTATTGGTCGGGTCAAAGTCTACCCAGCCGCTATCCGGGATGAAGATCGAAACCCAGGCGTGGGAAGCATCGGAACCTACCATTTTGGGTTTCCCGGGAGGTGGAAATGTTTCAAGATATCCACTCACATATCGAGCTGCAAGACCAAGAGACCGCAGGCAGCTGATAGCCAGATGAGCAAAATCCTGACAGACTCCTTTGCGATTTTTAAGCACCTGCTCAACAGTGGTGTCTACGGTGCTGGCAGATTTGTCATATGCAAACTCTGTGAATATCCTGCGCATCAAATCCAGAGCACCGACGAGAACAGGTGTTCCGGCAGCAAATGAAAGTCTGCCATACCCGAGTGCCTCGGGGATAATTGTTACCAGCGGACTGGCGTAGGTAAACTGTGAGGCTTCAAGGTCTGCAGCAGTGGAGGGAGAGGCCAGTCGTGAGGTGACCATTTCCCATGTTATGGTGTGTTCTGGAGAAGGCACAACGGGGTTGCTCGTTTCTACGGAACTTATTGCTGAGACAGCAAGCTCATTATGCGGATGCTGAACCATAAATACATCGACCGCATTGCCGAAATAGTCGATTCGACTGTGCCGGTACTGAGGTTCCGGGCTAATGGATAACGTGTATTCAAGCACCTTCTGACTTGGTGTTATACGAGGCCGTAAAAAAAGTTCGTTTTGCGACAGCGAGGCTGGCGCAGAGTATTTGTATCCTGTGGTGTGGGTGATTCTGTATTTCATAATCTGCTCTGACCCGGGATGCGCGTGAAGTGAGGAGTCGTTGGAATCCTTACCAGATAATGGCCGGTGATCTGCTGAGAGAGCTCCTGCAGATTCTCTAACGTGGCTTGCAGGAAAGCTACCAGTGTCTCATTTTGCTGATTTTTCTCTCCGCAATGAATCTCGGTAAGATCAAGCAGGCGAACAGCTGTGAGCATTTCCAGAGCGATGCGTTCTTCGGCGTAGGCAAAGCGCCTCTCACTCTGACGGGGCAGCTGTTCGATATGTTCAGCAATATATGTAAACTGAAAGGCCAGAGATTTCGGGTTTGTTTCATCAACCAGAAGAAGGTCGAGTACCGGGCCAAGCTGGAAAGCGGATCGGTAGCGGGCGCGATAGGTCATGGTACTGTCTGATACTTCCAGAAGCGCCTCAAGGGTATTTCGGGCGTCATTGCAGACCTGCGGCAGCGCCGTTTTGATAAGGCTGGTCTGATTGATTGCCCGCTCTATCCTGCGCCCCATATCCATAAAGCGCCAGCCGAGACTGCGGGTCATACTCTCCATTGCAAGACCGCTGAATGCGTTCAGGGCCAGAAGCGTTTCATCCATGAATTCAAGCGGGTCATTTGGCGGATCATCTGCAAGATCTTCCAATCGGTTGGCTATACGGGATGAATCTATTGAGAGGCGATCACGTACTTTCCGGGCAGCTCTTTGGACCAGGGTGAGGATTGAAACTACACTGTCGACCCTGTCACGCTGGAACATTGCGCTGTTGAGCTGGGCGTATAACTCATGGAAAAGCGGGATTTCCGGAGCTCCTTTCGCCGGTGCAGGGATAATATGTTTTCCCCTGAGAATATTTAACAGGAAGAGGAATTCAGGCACATCCTGCGGGCGGTCTTCGCCAAATATTCTGCGGTAAATGGAACGCAAAAGCCGTATGAGTCCCTCCACGCGTTCGAGGTAGCGACCAAGCCACAGCAGATGATCAGCCACTCTGCTTGGAAGGTCACTGCTGCGTTTGAACTCACGCACGGCATGAAAATTCTCCATAAGGCTGAACGTTTCAACCGGACGTTCTGATACTACCCATACATCTTTGCTCTGTTGTTGCTCAGGATTGTTGCCGGTAAGGGTCTCAAGGGTGGAGGCGGTGATAGCCAATCCGCCGGGCATGACTGAAAACCCCTGCGGTGTGGCACAAACAAAGACGCGCAACATATTGTAACTGCTACCGGCAATAGTATGGTTCCAGGAAGGAACTGTTGCAGGCTGTACAGGGGCCGAGACCATGTAATGCGTCGGAGAAGACTTGATGAGAGATAAATAATCTGCTGTAAGATCGTGTGGAGCATGGCGGTCCAGAGCAGATGCGGTGGTTAATTGGCCGAAATTGGAGATGGCCTGGCTAAATCCTTCCTGATTACCGCACCACCAGGCCGGATGATTCGCAAGACGGAGTTCTTCGCAGAGCAGTTGTCTGCATAATGCAGGCAGGAAGATAGGCAGGGCAGGAGTATCTACAAAACCGCTGCCGATGGGATTCACAACATCTATATTATTTTCCCGGCATACCTGGATAAGACCGGCAACGCCGTTTGCTGTTTCACGTCTCAGAGCAAAAGGATCACTGCTCTGGTCGGGAATGTGACGGAAAATAGCCTCGACAGGTTCCAGGCCTGCAAGTTTCTTGAGAAATACCTTACCGTTGCGGACTGTAAGATCCTGCGCTTCAACCAGAGGATAGCCGAGATAACGGGAGAGCAGGGCATGCTCAAAGTAGATGCGGCTTTCCGGACCGGGTGAAAGCAGAACAATAGCTGGATCGTTTTTTCCCGGAGCGGCGCGCTGGGTAAGTGCCCGCTGAAAGGATTTGAAAAATGGTGCTAGTCTGAGAACCCGTGTTTTGTGGTACAAATCTGCGAAGATTCGCGACATGACAATCCTGTTTTCCAGGGCATACCCCAGTCCGGCAGGGTTTGATGCATAATCACGAAATACTCGAAAACCGCCGTCTGCAGTTCGGTAGAGATCGACTGTGTAAAATGTGAGATAACGATTTCCGGCAGGCTGGATGTTATGGCAGCTGCGAAGGAAATTTGGATTGGCAAAAATCAGCTCGGGAGGAAGTTGGCCGCTCTGCAGTAATTGCTGTGGACCATATATATCCGCCAGTACCTTCTCAAGTAAGGTTGCCCGCTGAATCAGGCCGGATTCAATAACACTCCATTCTGCAGCAGAGATTTGGAGCGGGATAAGGTCGAGATCCCATGAGGTACTTCGTTGAGATGTATCCTCAAACGGATTGATGGTTGCACCATCTTCGTGCCGCATCCGTTTTGCACGCTCGTCCAGCGTTTTGAGCGAATCTGCCCCCGTATTTTCCAGCGCTGTGATGAGTTCTCTCCAGTGCGGACGAGGTACAGAAAACGATGAAAACGCTTCACAGTAAGATGCATCCGGGAACGTAACGGAAGAAAAAAGAGATGTCCCGACTGATTCAGGAGTAAATGGTCCGCTACGTTCTGTCGCTATCATAAAATGAATGCCCTGTTGACGTGAAAGTGATGGCCCCTTCAGCGGACCGAAGGGGCTTATTTAACCATTTCACCGGCGCAAATCAAGAGTGTATGGAAAGGAACTGTTGGTTTCTATCGGAGGGATATCCCTGTTTTCGCCTGGTGTGTGCCCGTTGACGAGAAAACGAGCATTTCTTCTGCCTTCTGCTTCATATGAATTGATTGGGAATATATCATAATTCCGGCCGCCAGGATGTCCGACATGATAGGTGCAACCTCCAACAGCACGGCACGACCATGTATCGAACAGATCTATTGTCAATGGAGCATGAACACCTATAGTGGGATGCAGGCAGGAAGGCGGCTGCCATGCGCGATAACGCACACCACCGGCAAAAACACCTTCAACTCTTGTCGGCTGAAGTGGTACACGTCGGCCGTTACAGGTGAGAATGTAGCGCTCTCCTGTCATGCCTGAAACTTTGACCTGCAACCGTTCAACAGAGGAATCGACATACCGTGCAGTTCCTCCGCCACCGGGTTCTTCTCCCAGTACATGCCAGGGCTCCAGAGCCTGCCTCAGTTCAACTTCCATGCCTTCGAAGTTCACTTTGCCATATACCGGAAAGCGGAATTCAAAATGTGGATGGAAGAAATCCATAGAGATCGGGTAGCCAGCCCGGTTAAGTATCTGTAATACATCTTCGAAATCGTCACGGATGAGTTGAGGCAGCATGAAACGATCATGGAGACGTGTGCCCCAGCGAACCAGATCCTGGCGATACGGAGTGCGCCAGAACCACGAGATGAACATGCGCAGTAGTAACTGTTGTGCAAGGCTCATTCGGGCATGCGGCGGCATTTCAAAAGCTCGGAATTCAAGGAGACCGAGGCGTCCAGTCGAGCTGTCAGGTGAGTAAAGTTTATCTATACAGAATTCGGCGCGGTGCGTATTGCCACTGACGTCGACGAGCAGATGCCGGTAGAGTCTGTCAACAAGCCAGGGCGGGCACGGGTTATCGGATCCCGTCTGCCTGTCCTGTTCGGCAAAGGCTATTTCAAGTTCATAGAGACTGTCGTGACGTGCCTCATCGATACGCGGCTGTTGGCTGGTCGGGCCGATAAAAAGGCCGGAAAACAGAAAAGAAAGCGACGGGTGATTATTCCAGAAGGTCACGAAGCTGCGGAGCAAGTCAGGCCTTCGCAGGAATGGGCTGTCCGCAGGCGTGGCTCCACCGACAACTATGTGGTTGCCTCCACCTGTACCTGTATGGCGACCGTCAACCATAAATTTTTCAGTGCCGAGCCTGCATTCGCGTGCCACTTCGTAGAGCCTGGTGGTGTGGGCAACCATTTCCTGCCAGCTGTGCATCGGTTGAATATTTACCTCTATTACCCCGGGGTCAGGTGTAACCTTCAGGCATTGCAGACGTGCGTCTGCAGGAGGTGTGTACCCTTCGATGACTACAGGCACACCGATTGTTGCCGCGCTTTTTTCAATTGCGGCGATCAACTCCAGATACCCTTCAAGTGAGGTAATCGGCGGCATGAATACATAGAGCCGACCATTGCGAGGCTGAACACAGAGAGCTGTTCGAACGACCCAGGCTGCTGATTCACCGGCGACAGGAGCGGGGGCGGTATACGGTGCTGGCTGACAGCTCACCTCAGAGCTGAATATTTCTTCGGGTTCTCCCGGCAAGGCCTGCTGACCTTCATGCATATCTGGCAGAGGCTGAGGGGTGGTCATCGGGTCTAAGGAGAATTGAACCGGGATGTCCTCCGGTGATACCCAGGGCAGAGAGTCGAGAGGCAAACGTAAACCTGCGGGCGAATCGCCGGGAAGCAGATACATATGTTTATTTCTGAACGACCATGGTCCGCTTTTCCAGGAGCCGTGCTGTAATGGCAGAACATAGCCGACTACTGAGCCGAGGCCTTGCTTGAAGGCGTTTATCATCCGTGCCCGTTTTTCAGGGTCTTCGAGTTTCGGGTCTGCGGGGTCAACATTTACCGGAAGATCATGTTCCTGTTTCAGATAATGCAATATATCTTCGAAACTCTCACGAATGAACTTGCGATTTACACCAAGGATATCGGTCAGTGTTTCGATGAAACTTTTCGCTTCCGCAATCCCTGCTCCATAATCTTTTGAAACATCGGCCAGCCAGGCGCTGTCTTTCCAAATAGGTTTGCCATCTTTTCGCCAGTAGCAACCGAGTGCCCAGCGGGGCAGCGATTCACCCGGGTACCATTTGCCCTGTCCGTAATGCAGCAGGCCGCCTGGTGCCCATTCTTCTTTTAATCGTTTGATAAGATTTTCTGCCAGCTCCTGTTTTTCCTCACCCAGAGCTTCGGTATTCCACTCAGCACCATCCATATTATCAATGGAAACAAAGGTGGGTTCTCCACCCATGCTGAGGCGGACATCCTGGCTGATAAGTTCCTGATCGACCTGATCTCCAAGCTTAACAATTTCTGACCAGACCTCTTCAGGATATGGTCTGGTCGAACGCGGTGCTTCTAAAACACGTTGAACCGACATGGTGTGGCTGAACTCGACCTCGCAGGCATCAAGAGCACCGGTAATGGGGGCGGCGCTCTGCGGTTCGGGTGAGCAGGCGAGCGGGATGTGCCCTTCTCCGGCAAAGAGCCCTGACGTTGGGTCCATACCAACCCAGCCTGCCCCGGGAAGGTAGACCTCAGTCCAGGCGTGGAGGTCGGTGAAATCACTCTCAGCCCCGGATGGGCCATCAAGTGATTTGACATCCTGCTTGAGCTGGACGAGATAACCTGAGACAAACCGGGCAGCAAGACCAAGATGCCTGAGGACGTTTACCAGCAGCCAGGCAGAATCTCTGCATGAACCGCTGCCGAGCTTAAGTGTTTGCTTGCAGCTCTGTACATTTGGTTCCATGCGGATGAGATAACTGACATGGTTGCTTATCTTCATGTTCAGGGCGACGAGGAAATCGATGGTCTGCTGAGGACGCATATCGATTGTCTTCATGAATTTCCGGAGCGCTTTCCCCGGCTTGTTTCGGGCAAGATAGGGGGTAAGATCGGCCTTTAACTCCGGTTCGTAGGTAAAGGGAAATTCATCGGCCTGCGGTTCGAGAAAAAAGTCAAAGGGGTTGATGATAATCATCTCAGCAACCAGATCGATCTCAACATCAAATGACGTTGTTTTTTCAGGGAAGACGAGTCTGCCGAGATAGTTGTTGAAAGGATCCTGCTGCCAGTTGATAAAATGTTCTTCCGGAGTCACCTTCATTGAGTAACTCAATATAGGCGTTCTGCAATGGGGAGCCGGTCGAAGCCTTACAATCTGAGGAGCAAGGTTTATCGGGCGATCGTAATTGTATGAGGTCTTGTGATGAAGCGAGATATGTATTCCCACGATTTCTCCGTTCTGTAGTCTTGGTATGAGGCGTATTACAGGCAGTACTCAGATGAGTATTGAATAGAAGAGATTTCTTTCGTCAATCTATTGCTCATTGCTAGACTCTTTAATGAGAGGTTTGATATTGAAAAAAGTGGTCCCTATTGAAGCACCTACTTCATTTATCCTGCTCTGCATGTTGTCAAGATATTCATGCAGACCTATCTCGAAAACCTCTTCGATGTCCGTGTATTCTATGTCAGCCTGAATCCGGCCCAGCCGTCTTTCCGCCAGATTAA
Organism: Desulfopila sp.; assembly: GCA_041582995.1. Classification (GTDB taxonomy): domain Bacteria; phylum Desulfobacterota; class Desulfobulbia; order Desulfobulbales; family Desulfocapsaceae; genus Desulfopila. Next base: position 24,834 of record JBFHGS010000004.1, read on the forward strand.
TAGCGGCACCGACAGGTGTTCCGGTAATGCGATGCAGGCAGATCTTGGCTTTGTTGATACAATGCCGGATTGAGCGTGGGAACTGGCTGTCGAAAATAAGAAAATCTGCAACTTTACGCGGTGTAATATTATGATGTTCCTTGCGAAACATTTCGAAAGCACTTGCAGATTTTAATACTGCCATCCATTGGATATGGTCGATCGGAGCGTTGACCAGACTAGCCTGAGGCAGCAGCATGAAGTATTTTACATCAAGAATTCTTGATGTCTTGTCAGCCCGCTCCATCATCATGCCGATGCGGGCAAAATTCCAGGCCTCACCATGACTCATGGTTGAGTCCAGTAAACCGGTGAAAAGATGGCTGCGCATCTGAATGATCTTGAAAAAGCGGTGTGGATCCTGAAGAGCCATATCCACACTTTGTTCACTTGCCAGCTCCAGGTAAAAGTTATTGAGATGTTCCCACATCTCCGAAGAGATGATTTCCCTGATCGACCTTCCGTTTTCGCGGGCAGAAGCCAGGCATCTCAGGATAGAGTTCGGATTATTCCTGTCGAAGGTAAGGAAACGGATTACTCTCTCCTGATTGTAGGTAGGATCCTCTTTTTCGAACAGTTCCTGGTCCCCTGTTGTCATAATAATAGGTTTCCAGTGTTTGCCTTCTTCTGAAGGCATATCAAGAAGTAAATTAAGATTGACGCTTATGAAGCGGGCTACATTTTCAGCTCGTTCGATATATCGGCACATCCAGTAGATTGAGTTAGCTACACGGCTAAGCATTACAATTCCTCCACAAAAAAGTCGCTTATATTACCCAGGTATCTTTACTGCCACCACCCTGAGATGAGTTGACCACCAGAGAACCTTTTTTCAGGGCTACTCTGGTCAAACCACCCGGTTGAACATAGATATCTTCCCCATAAAGTATGTAGGGACGAAGATCTACATGGCGTCCTTCGATCCGGTCACCGACAATTGTCGGAACCCGGGAGAGGGAGATGGTTGGCTGGGCCATGTAGTTACGCGGTTCAGCCTTGATTTTCTCTGCGAAGAGGGCGCGTTCGGCATCCGTGGCATGGGGGCCGATCAGCATGCCGTAGCCGCCTGATTCATTGGCGGCCTTTACCACTAACTCATCCAGATGTGAAAGGACATACTCCCGGTCCTTATCATTTCCGCAGATATAGGTCGGTACATTCGGTAGTATTGGATCTTCACCTGTATAGTATTTTATAATTTCAGGTACATAGGCGTAAATAACCTTGTCGTCGGCGATTCCGGTACCAGGGGCATTGGCCATGGCAATTCTACCGGCCTTGTATACGTCGATGAGTCCTTTGACGCCGAGCATCGAATCAGGACGGAATACGGTGGGATCGATAAAGTCATCATCAATCCGCCGATAAAGTACATCCACCCGTTTAAGTCCTTTGGTCGTCAGCATGTGGACAAAACCATCGGCTACAACCAGATCCTGGCCTTCCACCAGTTCTACGCCCATCTGTTGCGAAAGAAAGGAATGCTCAAAGTAGGCGCTATTATAAATTCCGGGAGTCAGTACACCGATTGTCGGTGACTGGACGTTGTCCGGTGCAAGATATTCAAGTACTTCCAAAAGCTTGCCAGGATATTCATCTACAGGCTTTACCTTTGATGCTTGAAACACCTGTGGAAAGGTTCTCTTTAAAACCTGTCTATTTTCAAGTACATATGAAACTCCTGACGGGCAGCGAAGATTGTCTTCAAGAACATAGAAATGTCCTGCACGGTCACGTATCAGGTCTGTGCCTGTGATATGGCACCATATCCCACGGGGTGGAGTGAAACCTTCAAATTCCTTACGATAGGTCTTGCTGGAAAGTACCAGTTCCTCCGGTACGACTTTGTCTTTCAAAATCTTTTTGTCGTTATAAATATCCTGCAGGAACAGATTCAGGGCGTATATTCTCTGTTTCAGTCCTGATTCAATTTGCTGCCAGTCTGCACTTGATACTATTCGGGGAATCAGATCGAAAGGGAAGATCTTTTCAGTACCTTCGTCTCTGCCATAGACATTAAATGTGATCCCCATTTTGAGAAGCAGTGCTTCAGCTTCACGCTGTCGCATAGCCAGGTCACCCTCGGGTAAAGATTCTATTTTATCGATAAGAAGCTGGGCTTCCGGACGGGGGGATCCGTTTTCGTCAATCAGCTCATCGAAAAAATCCTCAGGGGCATATGTCTTGAATGTCTCCATCAAATGTTCCTCTGTGGTGAATGTTACGTACGGAGTCAGAAAAGGATCTTGACTGCCCGTACCTGTGTTTTGCGGAACTGTACTATAACGTAATACTGTGTTGCAGGCTGAACTATGACATATTGCAACAGTTGCCGAACATGGATGCGGTCAGGACTCTTCAGACTCAGGCACGCTCTGGACGGTAACGTTCTGATAGACTGGAAAGGCTGGCGGTCCGAATTGATTGAATACAGCAACATCAGCTGCATCACGGCCAGTTGCTAGAACAACATATCCGACTCGAAGAAAAGGTTGGGTCGCATCAAAGGTGTACCAGCGTCCTCCGATGAATGCCTGAAACCAGGCATGTAGATCCATTGGTTCAAGACCATAGAGGTAGCCAACGGCCATTCGGGCAGGAATACTGATGCTGCGGCATAAAGCGATGCCAAGGTGAGCAAAATCACGACAAACTCCACATTGTCGCATATTCACCTCGACAGCTGAAGCAAAGAAGTCGCTAAAGCTCGAATCGTAACGGAAATTTGCTCTCAACCATGCTTCGATAGCAGAGACCTGATCATATCCGGGAGTTTGGCCTGCTGTAATATCAGTTGCAAGCTGACCAAAATGTTCTGCTTCGCAATACCTGCTCGGCAGTAGATATTTGAGTACATCATCGGGTAGATCCTGTATCTCAACAAAAGGAGCACCCGGTGTTCGGATAAGTCTGTTTTGTGTGTAAACTTCGGCCGAGGTGTGGATAGAAAATTCACCAGCCGGAGCAACGAGTCGCTGACAAAAATTTCCATAATCATCAGTATACTCATGCGCCTGAATTTTTGGGCTGAGTATGTACTCTTCGCGTGTCACCCACTGTTGATAGTCGCGTCGTAGACGCAACATCAGGACGAAGGGCGTGGGGACTGAGATATCAAATGTCAGATCGCAACGTGTTTGCAGTCTCATGTAGTAACCTATTAAAATAAGAGAGTTTTAACGGGGAATTATCCGCTTTGTACCCGTGGAATGTGTGCCGGGTAAAGGCGGGTAAGCAATCAGGTTGTATGAGACATAGCAGGTATTCTACAACATAAGCAAATTATATGCCATATTTTCGGGCGTGATGATGCAATCAAGAGTGCTAAAATAACAGGGGATTTAGAAATGTGGTCGTGCTTAGCCGACCTTACCTGACCATTGAACACGTTTATAAAACTGCCATTGCATGTATGTACTATTCGAAAAAAGTGAGATGTTCTGTCGATGGTAAATAATGTGTATGAGAAAGTATTCCAGAAAATTACAATTGTGTGTTTAATAGTCTGGTTTTCGACAAAAATGTAATAGTATTATCTGATTACCCCGCTTTCTCAGCAAGTATGGCGAGGTTTCACGTGTCAGTGTGAGAGCTGCACCACGATTCATGTTGCAACCACCCAAGAGTAATGAATGCCGTGACTGGTCGAGTTGCCCGCGACGAATGCAGTTCATGGCGCAGTTCTGGCATGATCAAGCTGAAAGGCAGGGGTAATCAGATTTCTTTGTAACTTCAGGCTACCTCAACTTCAGCTCTGGCAAGCTCTGATTGTATGGCAAGTCGTGCAGATGGGGCCTGGCCTTTTTTGTCGATGCCGAAATAAATCGTCTGATGCGGGAAAGGGATCTCAATGTCAAGCTCATCAAATCTGTTCTTCATCCGGCGATTGAATTCTCTACCAACCCACCACTGTTTGGTGGGGACAGTTTTGATTCGCGCTTTTATCATCACTGCTGAATCGGCAAAGGCATCAACTCCAAGTATCTCAAGCGGCTCAAGGATTTTCTCACCATATTCGGGGTCAAATTGCAGTTCGGCACCAATATCTTTCAGGACCAGCATTACATTATCGACATTTTCCCGATAGGCGATGCCGATGTCCAGTACAGCAAAAGAATAATCTTTGGTCTTGTTGCTGACCGTGCTGATGGCGCTGAAAGGGATTGTATGTACGGTGCCCGAAACGTCACGCAATCGAACGGTGCGAATAGATACGGCTTCAACAACTCCGGCCATGCCACCAAGATCGACAACGTCGCCGACGGCAATCTGGTCTTCAATCAGTATAAATACACCGGTGATTACATCCTGTACGAGTTTCTGAGATCCGAAACCGACAGCAAGTCCCAGTACACCGGCACCGGCAAGTAAAGGAGCTATATTCACGCCAAGTTCTGATAGTACCATCAGGGATGAGATTACCGTCAGGACGATAGCGAGGGCTTTGCGGGCAACTGTCAGCAGGGTGCGGGTACGGGCGCTTACCTCATGGTCTGTGCCGTCAGCTACTTTTTTACTGATGCTGTTTTCGATGAGGGTATTGGTAACTTCCCAGATAAGGAATGTTATCAATATAATGGAAAATACCGAGATGATAGTGCCACCAAGGATTTTACCCGGTTCACTTGAGAGCCATCCGAAGGTGTTCAGACCCCAGGCTTGCAGAATAGTCATTGTGCCGAGGAAATAGGTGGCGCCTCTGAATGCTGCATGCAGACTTGAGATATATTTATTCGCTCGTTTTTCTAAACCGGGAAAACGGCTGATCAACTCCTCACTGATTTGAAAACCTTTGGTAAATATGGTCCTGAGTGCCAGCAAAACAGCTTTTATGATCAGCAGTGAAAGGATAGTGAGCACAGTAGCACGCAAAAGAAAGATGAAACCTCCGGGGATGCGAAGAGCCCAGACTCCATACAGCAGAATAACATAGAAGAACGCCAGTATATGCCAGTTATTGGCCAGTCGATTCCTGAACCCCCTGGGCGCCGGGTTTTCGTTGATCTCTGAGTCCTGTTCTTTCAGGGTGAGTTGCTGAATGTAGAGCGATACGGCTTCACGGTTTTGCAAAATCATGATGAGGATCAAGGCGGTGATGTGCAGACCGAGTAACCGTAGCAGAACTTCATAGGACACAGCGGGCAGACCAAGCAGCAGGGCGGCCTGTAAACTGAAATATCCGTAAAGGGTTGTGAAGGTGAGACGTTTGCTCCAGATCATGAGATAATTTGCGTTTTCGTCAGCAAGGCCGGAAAGACGCAGTCTGGGAGCTTGCGGTGCAAAGACAAAGTCAAGCAGAGCGATAATTGCGTGGGAGATGATAAAGCAATTCACCCAGGCCAGGGCGACGAGTCGTGTTTTTTCCCGCGGGCCGATGATACCGATGGTAAGATAGGCGGCAATGGCGAAGGCGACTACAGGCAGCAGGTTGAGAATCAAAATGCCGAAAAGTCGAAGCGTGCGAACCAGAAAGCCGGACGATTCATTCTCTTTTGCTGAGCGCAATGTTTTGAACAGGCTGAGGCGAAGCAGGTAGAAAGCCAGATAACCAAGGCCGAGCGTGAGGGCGAGGTTTATTCCGACTTCACTCCACATGCGCCGAGATTCCTGATTTGTCATCTGGTCTTTGAGCCAGCCGGTGATAGCAGGAATTTCATTTATAATACCGGCAAACTGCATCACCGAGTCTGTTATGCTGCCGACTTTTGCTGAAATGGTTCGGAGCAGCTGGGTTGCTGCGCTCTTAACCTGGTTTTCCGAAGTTGTTTCCTGTTGTGACTGTGCCAATATCCGTAAGGTCCGGATGAGTTCCTCGCGCTGGGCAGGTGTTTCGAGGGTAGATATGACCGCCTCGATCTCTGCGGAGGTCGCTTCCACTGCGGGTGCAGTTTTTTCAGCACAATAAGATACTGCAGGTACCACGCAAAACAGGAAGGCGGCCAGAAGAAAAAGGGGAATCGCCTTTTTGAAAGCGTGCGTCATGGTTGTTCTCCTTAAATATGTAGATGGCACTTCGCTATTTTATGGACATATCAAGAGTGTGCCGAAAAAATGTGCGGGCGGGATTGCTGGTCACCGAGTGTCAGCCATTTATAACCGACATCCAGCATTCTGTTGGCAAATCCCCATTCGTTATCAAACCAGCAAATCAGTTTGACCATGGTGCCGCGACTTACCCGCGTCTGAGTGGCGTCGAGAATTCCGGAGTGCGGGTCTGTGTTGAAATCGACGGAAGCATGAGGCTCCTGAGTGTAGCCGAGCAGCCCCTGAAGGTACCCGTTTGCCGCTTCGCGCATGATGCGGTTTACCTCTTCAGCTGTTGTCTGCAGCTTGACATTGACCGAGAGATCCATGAGAGAGACATTGATCGTTGGAACACGCAGGTGCAGACACTGAAAACGATCTGTCATCTCCGGCAGGATGCGCTGAATGCCCCGGCTCAATCCGGTATCTACAGGAATTATAGAGTGCAGTGCGCTTCTGGTCAGGCGAAGATCGGTCTGGTGATAGCTGTCTATTACCGGCTGGTCGTTCATTGCGGAGTGAATGGTGGTGATCACACCATGATCAATTCCCAGGGTATTGTCGAGTAGATGCAGTATTGGTACGATGCAGTTTGTGGTGCAGGATGCATTTGAAACAATCCGGTGCTCTGGAAGCAGTTGATCATCGTTTACACCGAAGACCACGGTAGCATCCATGTCCGGGTTGGCCGGATGGGAGATCAGGATACGTCCGGCACCGCTCTCAAGATGCAGTCCGGCTGTATCGCGATCACTGAAGGACCCGGAACATTCGAACACAAGATCAATCCCAAGTTTTTTCCACGGCAGATTTTTAGGGTTCTGCTCACGCAGTATCCGTATCCGGTCTGAACCGATACAAAGAAAATCTTTGTCATTGGCAACCGGCAGCGGAAAGCGTCCGTGGGTGGTGTCGTAGCGGGTCAGGTAAGTAAGAGTCTCAATATCGGCAAGTTCATTAATTGCAACAACCTCAAAATGACGTTGTAGCGGGCTGGTATACAGGGCTCTTAAAACAGCCTGACCGATTCGGCCGTATCCGTTGATTGCTACTTTAAAGCTCATATCGTCATGATACCCGTGTGAGAAATAATAAAATGGGTCTGCAGTCAGCATTGACTGATGTGATAGTCGTGAGCTACGTATTAAATAAAGCAGCTTGTATTGACAATCACTTTTTCAACCATTCAGTGTCAGGATGTTTGATTCGCCGGTGTCAGGATCTCCTTCAGTTTTGAAGAGAGCATGATGATATCAAACGGCTTCTGCAAAAATCCTGCACATCCCTGATCCATAATTCCCGCAGCTTTGTCATTGAGCGAGTAGCCGCTTGATAGTAACACCTTCACCTCCGGATGTATTGACTTCAAATGCTCAAATACCGCTCCACCATCCATTTCCGGCATAATCATATCGACAATGACAGCAGTGATCTGGTCTTTCTGCTCGTTGTAAATTCTACATGCCTCGCGGCCGGAGTTAACCGAAATAACCTCATATCCGATAGCTTTGAGCATCTCCCGGCCAACCTCAAGTATCATCATTTCATCATCGACCATGAGAATTGTTCCATGGCCCCGGGCAACCTCAGTAGTCTGTACCTCTTCCTCACGCGCAGTGTGTGTGCCATCCAGTAGAGCCGGCAGGTATATTGTGAAGGTGGTTCCCTGTCCCGGTTCACTGTAGACATCGATGAAACCATTGTGATGTTTGATAATACCATAAGCGGATGCCAGTCCCAACCCCGTACCCCTGCCGATTTCTTTTGTGGTGAAAAACGGGTCGAAGATCCGTGCCATCGTCTGGCGGTCCATACCGTGGCCGGAGTCAGTTATATTTATCTGGATATACTGTCCCGGTGGAATCTCGAAGATCCCGCAGGGAATGCCATCAAGATCGGCATTTCGGGTTACCACGTGAATGGTTCCGCCACCGGGCATTGCGTGGCTTGCATTGACGTAGAGATTGAGCAGTACCTGTCGTATCTGGCCACGGTCAACTGCTACAGGCCAGATATCTTCCTGATATTCTTCTTTGAAGATTATGTCTTTTCGGGTTCGGCCAAATAAGCGCGTTTCTGTTGTCAGCAGGCGGTTTATATCCGTTAATTTCACTTCGTATTTGCCACCTCTGGCGAAACCGAGTAGCTGAGCTGTCAGTTCCTGCCCTCTGCCGACATAAGATTCAATATTCTGCAGTCTGAGTTCAGCCGCGGACTGAGGTGCAGTTTCCAGCAGGGCCAGTGAGGTGTTTCCCTGGATTCCCATGAGCAGGTTGTTAAAGTCATGCGCGATTCCACCTGCGAGGGTACCGACAGCTTCCATGCGTTCCGCCCGTTGCAGCTGCTTTTCCATCTTCTTCCGGTATGAGATATCACGGATGACAAAGAGCACTCCCGTCGGGTTGTCTGTGTGATCGTTGTACCGGGAACCACTGATACTGATATCGATTATAAGACCGTCTTTGGTGATTGCCCGGGTTTCGTAGGATTGGTAGCTGGCTCCATTGTCACTGATATCAGAAAAAATATCCGCGACATCCGTATGTCCTTCAGGTGAAAAAAAATCCATATTCCTGCCGGTCACGTCCTCAAGTGTCCAACCGAATAGCCTGGTAAATGTCGAACTGAGATAATCCACCTTTTTTTCCAGATCACAAATCAGGATAGCATCTGCGGAAGAGTCGATGAGAGAACGGTATACCTCTTCTGCGCTCTTGGATTCTCTGTATAATTCACGGTACTCTTCTTCGCTTTTTCGCAGAATTGAAGAGGTTTTTTTCTTTTGATGTATTTCCCGAAGCAGCGTGCGGTTTGATTGAGCGAGTTCTTCTGTACGGGAGCGGACCCGTTCCTCAAGAATCGCTTTATCTATAGTCGTTCTTAGGTAGAGGTGAAGCGTTGCTGTAATTATAGATAGTATAAACAGCACATTAATATGAGTGAACAGGGTTGAAGGGAGCCAGACTGCTTCTATGGTGCCGATCTTCTGGCCCTGATGCATGACATGCGCTGCGAGCCGTATTTCAGGGGTAAGGTGAGCTGATACGAATATTTTCTGCAGGTGAGTCAAAGGATTAGAGGATATGGACTCAAAGACCATACCGGATTGCTCATATACCGTAAGAGTGCTGTAACTGTTCGTAGCGACTGCCAGACGCAGATATTCAGCGGCGCTTTCGATATTTGCATTCCAGAGTGCATCGGCAATAACAAGAGCATGCTCCTGTACATGTGTTTCTGCAACATTGCGGGTGTGGGTTTCATACCCGAAGACAAAGACGCAGAAGATAAAGCAGATAGTCAATGTTATAAGATTTTTTTTGCCGGTATAATATCGCATTACTTCATTTTAACGGGGGTGTTCGGGAGGGTTATCATTGCAGCAATAGCCTGGTTTAAACGTTCTATCTCCGCTTCTGTCACCTGCTTGCTGCACATGATGTGCCGACTGTTGCCGAGCGGCATATCACTGAGTTTAATTGTGCGGAATAACTCAGGGGTTTTGCTTTCTGCAATGAGGATCTCGGCCGCTTCTGCCGCAATAAAAAAATAATCGGCCCTGCCGGTCGCTATCATATCCAGCATCTGTTCAGTATCGCCTGTGGTTTGGATGATAACCGGCGAATGCTCTTTTATCTCATCATCGATTTTACTGCCGTATGAATAGCCTTTTTTTACGAGCAGGTTGAGGTTCGGAGTGGTGAGCAGTTGAGTTAGCGTGAGATCTGGAGCCAGGTGTGAGTTGTTTGTACGGGTAAGGGCGGTTATTGGCCGGTCGCGGTAAACAGGTTCGGTAAATGAGGCGTACAACTGGCGTTCATAGGTGGTAAACCAGCCGACTCCACATATTCGTTCACTGTTGGTTTTTATAGTTTTCAGAACACGGCTCGGTGGCATGATAAGAAGCGTATAATCGAGTCCGGATTTTTCAAAAACAGATACTGCGGGTTTACCTACCAGCCCGGTGAGTGTGTTGTCTGGTCCGGTGAGATAAAAAGGCTGTCGTTCGTGGTAGACAAGAGTAATGGCTGCCGTATCACCCTTCGCCTCACCTTCAGGAGGAGTAACCTGGTTCAGGTCATGATAAACAATGCCGCGAAGAAAAATGGTGCAGATCGCTACGAACAAGCACAGCGTAATTACACTACGTGATGAAAAATTTCCTAACATTATGTTTTTTAACAATCTTTCTGATGCGTTTACAAAGTATGCGGTAGAGTTCACATTGACGCCCGTCTGAATCAGGACACGCTGTGCTGGAGAGGCAATCGATTTTATTGGTATTCTGACTAACGGCGGGACATGTTGAGTGGTTCCAGGGTTACGTCAGGTGAATAGATACAGACAGTGAGCGTACTACGGAAGATCTAAAATGACGAGTGTTTTTCTTTATTGGCTGTCTGCTGAGATCATGGGTGAATACTTGGAGGGGTGCTGGACGTCTGGAGGGATAAAGAAGGTTCGGGATACTGCTTCCCGAAATCATTCATCATGATTCGGGAAGCAGGTGTTCGTGATCAGCTTAGCTTGGCCAGGGCTGCATCGTAATCAGGTTCCTGGGCTATTTCAGGTACCTGTTCAGTGTATGTGACATTTCCCTTCTGGTCTACAATGACAATTGCTCTGGCAAGTAAACCGGCAATTGGTCCGGAAGTGATGGTCACACCATAGTTCTTGCCAAAATCCGCAGATCGGAAAACAGAGCAGGGGATAACATCTTTCAGCCCGTCTGTTTCACAAAAACGAGTGTGGGCAAATGGCAGATCGGCGGAAACGCAAAGTACGACTGTGTTATCTTTGCTGCTTGCAACTTCGTTAAATTTACGAACCGATGCTGCACACACAGGGGTGTCGATACTCGGGAAGATGTTCAGTACCACTGTCTTTCCCTGATAATCTGCCAGCGTGCATTCCGACAGATCTGTCTTGGTCAGTTTGAAATCCGGAGCCTTGGTTCCTGTTGCCGGTAAATTTCCAACAGTTGATATCGTATTTCCCTTCAGTGTAATTTGGGCCATTTTCCTCTCCTTTCAGCGATTGTCGGTCTGATCAGTTCAGCTACCAAGGACCGTAAAAACGGTGGTGTCGGTTACTGGCTGAATAGCACCGTGAATATAGGCGTTCAGCGACTGTAGTGATATGCTGAATGCTGAAATTACAACACATTTGTTTGTAATGTTGAACTGTGAGAACATTTACTATGAAACTGCTGCCTGTCAAGATTGCGGGGAAAATTTAAAAAAAGCGTACCTACAGATGTTGTATGGCAAATGCGGGCTTTTTTACAAGCGGAAAACCCCTGAGCGAGATTGGTAATGCCAGAGAGAGCCGGGATATCTGCGAGAGGCAAAGCATTGATCGGCCCGGGACAAGTTGTCGGCATTATTTTTTCCATGGTTGAAACGATTAATGACAAAAGGTTAATGACTCGTGTCGGTATGAAAGAGCACCTCGACTATACCGTCTGTTTTTGTGCAACAACCTGCAGCTCTAAGGAGATATGGTCGAAAACCGTGTGCATTCCAAGATGTTCGTAATACCTGCTTGAACCATAGATGATACCCCAGAGGGTTCGGTCCATATCAAAGTGAGCGGAAAGGTGCAGATACCCATCCATTCCTTTGGCGAGCGTTGCCTTAAAATTCAGATCATTTTGTACCCCTCGCAGGTCGAGTGTTCCGGAGAGTTCGCAGTTTGGTAAGGTCGGGTATGCTTCCTGATTGAAACGTCCGCCCCGTATTTCAAGCCTGGCAGCCGGAAAAGCATCTATGAAAAAAAAGTCATCTGATTTCAGGTGAGAAATGAGAACCTGCTGCAGTTCATTGCCTGCAAGATTGATATTTTCAATGGATTCCATATCAACCATCAGGCTGCCCTGAATTGCAGAATTATTAATATTCAGAGTGCCGCCGGAGATCTGTACTGTTCCGAAGTGATGTGAGTTCGGGTTTCTGCCGGTCCAGCCCACCTGGCTCTGGTCAGGTATGATTGAGTACGTACCATCGTCGAGAAAACGTTCTCTGTCGATAGGCTCGTCGCTTTCCGGAGCATGACCTGAGAGCCGGAAACCGGATTGACGCCAGCGCTCAATTCCACCATCAAGTATTGTCACATCAGAATAACCGGCCATTGAGAGCTTTTCGGCGGCTGTTCGTGAATCGAGGGAGTTGCTGCTTGCACCATACACCACAATTGGCTCACTGCTTTTGGGGCAGATGGCATGAATCTGATCGAGAAAATCCATCTGATAGACACAGGCATTCTTGGCATCCGGCAGATGAACATTGGCATAATGGTCGGGTGGAAGGGTGTCGACGAGCACAAATTTCTGACCTTCACCCAGTCGGCTGTAGAGTTCTTCCGGGGTCATCTGTTTGAAGGAATGGGCGTGTCTCATAACGGACTCCGTTGTTATGCGCTGAACTTTGCATTTTTGTGCAGCACAGATTGAGTTTTTCAAAACACTGCAGATGGATTGCAACAATCCGGTTTACATACAGTAAACGCTGCAGCTGGAAAAAACAGGGGCGGGGGGATTTATTGATAAACTTTGTTATTATGGCGCAACCAACCGTCAGGATGTCTGCCTCGCGGGTCATGATGAGTCCAGTGGACGACGCCCCCCTTTTCGTTCCATTCATACTCTCCGAAAAAATCTACAGTATCGCCTCGTTTTACCTCATTGATACGCGGAGCAAGATCTATATTATGAGCTATAAGCACGGTAAGATCAGGAGCGACTCTGAGAAGTATGCGCTGGTGACGGGAACCTTTAGTGTCATCAGGAAGAAGTTTAATAACTGTTCCGGACCCTTCGATTTGAAAATTGTTGCGTTTCTCAAGGTAGGCGGTCTCTATTTCCTGACTGGAAACAATCTGCGTTGTGGTTTTCTGATCTGTTCGAAAGGAAGGCAGAAAAGAGTCAAAAAAACGGGCACCGATCAGTACTACCAGCAGGATAAATAGAATATTGCGCTTAATTGTCTGCTTTTTCATTTCTATCAGACTGTTACCTGATTTCGGCCGTTTCGCTTTGAGAGATAGAGCTTTCTGTCTGTCTCTTTCAGCATTGAGGCAAAAGAAAGGGTAAAGGGACGCTGGAAGGTTGTGACCCCGAAACTGGCAGTAACCGAATAGGTTATTGTATCGTAAAAAAATTGTTGCTTTTCAATTTTCTGGCGGATGAGTTCCGCCTGGGAGGCTGTGACCCGTTCGGATGCACCTTTCAGAATAAAAAGAAACTCCTCACCGCCGATGCGAAAAGCGAAATCGGTTGACCGTATGGTCTTATGGGCAATTTCAGAAACGGTCTGCAAGACCTCATCTCCTGCATGATGACCATAGGTGTCATTTATGTCTTTGAAATGGTCGAGATCCATCATGATGAAAGACAGAGGATAATCTGAGGCAATGGCAATAGCAATTTCTCTGTCTATGATGGCATCAAGCGAAGAGCGGGTGAGCAGCCCGGTAAGAGCATCTTTATTGAGTGCGCTGATAACTGAACTCGAAGCTGCGATAGTCATCACATTGGTGATCATCAGGCAGAGTTTATACAGGCTCATTAGTTCCCGGTAGAGAGTCAATACTTCTTCATAACTTCGGTTCTCAATAAAATAAAAGACGTTTGAGGCATTTATCTCAAGGCGTGAAACAACTTCGCTGATGTAATGGAGTAAAGCCGGGTCATCATGGATCATGGATTTTATAGAATCCACAACTTCTTTGGGCAGCTGCAGGGGTGGGGCTGCGGCCCTGTTTTCAATTTTAATGGCGAAGATGAGGTTTTTAAGCCAGATAATTCTTTCGGTCGCAAAGAGAGTATCTATTTCCGCAGAGCGCCTGACGTTTTCGAGATACAGGTCGATGTCACGACTGTCATCATCAAGCATACGGTTTAAGTATCCTTTGGCGGTAAAACCACGGATCAGTTTGAAAAAATGGAAAGCAGCGTCAAGCATATTCTCGCTGTTATCGTGACGGGAGATGACACGTAAAATACCTTCTTCCATAATTGTCACACCAGCAGAAAAATCGACGTACGGCAGTTTCATATCGTAATGCATTTCACCAAGTGGTGTGTACACATCCTTGAGCTGCTCTTCTTTCATGCTGAGAGATTTGATGAAGTACAGTTTCTGGCGTGTAATGAGAGACTCAATCTGCTCTTCATCCTGAAAGAAAATCGAAAAATCTTTGTTAGCCAGCATCTCGTTGTAAAACCTGTCAAAAATCTGATCAAGATCATGTTCAATCGCTTTCAGCACTTGCAGCATTATCATATCGGCCTCTCTATACTGTTATTCAGGGGCGATTTGCAGACTGAACCCTGTATTCTGCTTTGCCATATACATTGCCTCGTCAGCCTTTTTAACCAGACTTGCTGCATCAAGATACTTTGCCGGAGTAGATGTTGCCACGCCCATAGAGCAGGTCAGGTGGTATTGGGTAATGTGGTTTTCAATTATATTCAACATACGCTGACAAAGAATTTCGGCTTCACTACTGGTGCTCTCTGGCAGGATGACACAGAATTCATCACCACCATATCGTGAGGCAATATCGTTTGCTCTGATGCCTGCACTAACCGCTTTGGCGACAGTAACGAGTGCCTGATCTCCTGTGCGATGGCCCTGAGTATCGTTGAGCTGCTTAAAGCCGTCGAGGTCAAAATAGATGAGACTGGTTGAGTGGCCACGGCGAAGCCCCCGAGTAAGTTCCCGGCGCAGTTCTTTGTAAAAATAGTGCTGGTTGATGAGACTGGTGAGTCCGTCATGTCGGGCCTGCTCTTTCAGGAGGCGGGTCCGCTCGCTTATTGTTTCTTCCAGAGATGCTGCGTAACGTTCCAATTCCTCTTTGCTTCTTCGTACTTCGTCCATGAGGCTGTGAATATATGTCTCAAAGGTTAATGAGAGGTCGAACATCAGAATTTTTCGTAATGCTGCGAGTTCTTTTACGCATCTGGAGCACTCATTGTCATTTGGGAAAATAGCTATGTTTTCGAGAATATAGGCAAGATTGTTCACGGCTGATACGAAATATTTGGGTTCAACCCCAATACGTCTATGTACGACGCCGACTCGAAGCCTGGAGTGAACATATTCTTCATCGTAATTTCCCTCAAATAACGAGAGGATATGGGCGCGAAGGTGATTTCTCAGTTTATTAAGGGTACCGACGTCGCCAATAAGGCGGTCAATTTCATCAAATTTCAGAATACTGTCATAAAAGGAGTCAACCACCTCATCGATTCTGTCGGCAATCAGGGGGTAGAGACTTTCAAGAATCAGGGTGTCTTCTTCAGTTAAATTGAAATATTCTTTGCGACGAATAATATCCTGTTTGCTGATTCTGAGTTGTTCCAGTAGAGACTGATGTGTGATGGTCATTGGCGCTTGTACCTGTCAGGTAGGGGTTCGCTGTCACAATGAATCGTTATGGATAGAGTAATGAATATTGGTTTAGTAAATACTTGCTCTACACTAAAATTATAATAGTTTAAAAGAGAGATTGATGTAAATGCTTAAGATTGCATAGTACTTTATTTTTCCTGCTTGCACTATAAGATTGAGAGGTGTAAACAACGTCTTGAATATATTGAAAAGAGACACACAATCTGCATGAGAGTAGGCCATGAGCTTCGTACCGCTAATCGGCACATCAATCAAAAAACAGCTGGAAGACAGGGAAGAAGAGTACCTTTCCCCCTATGCGATGTTGAGTAAAAACTCTCTGGGACGTATGGCTCCTGAAAAGGAGGATATTTCTGATATCAGGCTGGCGTTTCAAAAAGACCGCGACCGCATAACCCATTCCAAAACGTTTCGGCGACTCAAGCATAAAACCCAGGTTTTTCTCGCCCCCACAGGAGATCATTATCGGACGAGACTGACTCATGTGCTTGAAGTTTCACAGATCGCTCGCACTATCTCCGCAGGTCTCTGCCTGAACGAGCCGTTGACAGAAGCAATAGCACTGGGGCATGATCTTGGTCATACGCCGTTCGGCCATGCAGGTGAAGCGACCTTAAATGAACTGCATCCCGGCGGGTTCCGGCATTATGTGCATAGTCTGAGGGTTGTCGATAGGCTTGAGAATGACCGGAAAGGGTTGAATCTGACTTTTGAGGTACGCAATGGCATCATTCGTCATTCTAAGGGTAACTCTGATATTCTTCCCAACAATAGGGGGGAATTGGCGGTAACGCTGGAAGGGCAGGTGGTGCGACTGGCTGATATCATAGCCTATGTTAATCATGATCTGGATGATGCTTTGCGCGCGGGAATACTGCGGGAGGGCGATCTTCCGGAAGATATACGCAAAATTGTAGGTGATCGGCATTCATTGCGCATCGGTACCATGGTCCGTGATCTTATTGTGGAAACATTGCAGGCCGATGACGGAGGACTGCATATCAGCGATACCATGCTTGCAGCTATAACAGATCTTCGTGGCTTCCTGTATGAAAAGGTGTATCGCTATCACCGGGTGCATAACGAGTTTGAAAAAGCTCAGCGGATAATCCGTGACCTGTACGGATATTTTCTTGAAAACGGGCTGGTGCGACGCCAGGGCAGGGAGTGGGTGGAAGATGGTAAAACTGCAGAGTGGAAGGACGACAAATACGCCAATCGTCGGGTGTGTGATTTTATAGCAGGCATGACTGATCGCTATGCTATGAGACTGTATGAGCATCTGTTTTTGCCAAAACCGTGGAGCGTCCGTTAATAGCGGAACAAAACCTTTGAGTTGATAGTCCTGCTGCGATGACCATTTTACGGTTGTTCCCCTGCAAGCTGGAGGCAGCCGTTTTTCTATTAAAGTGAAAAGAAAAACAGTTGAACTAAAGCGGTTTCATAGTTAGTGTCCCATCGAAAATGAGGTCATTCTGCTGGAGCAGAAAGCATCTATATAAACCGAAAAAAATTATCATTAACGTGTAGAATATCACCTATTATGGCACAGAAAGAAGAGAAGTTGTTGAGCAAGGGATACGAGTTTTCTGAAGTTGAAACGAAATGGCTGCAGAAGTGGAAGGAAGAAGAGTGCTTTGCCGCCACGATGGAGGATGGAAAGCCTTCATTTTCCGTCGTAATCCCGCCGCCTAATGTCACTGGTGTTCTGCATGTTGGGCATGCTTTGAATAACACTCTGCAGGATATTCTGGTTCGTTATCACCGCATGTGCGGAGACAATACAGTCTGGGTACCCGGAACAGACCATGCAGGAATCGCCACTCAGAATGTTGTTGAACGTCATCTGGCCCTGGAAGGCAAAAGCCGTCATGATCTTGGTCGTGATGCCTTTATAGAAAAGGTATGGGAGTGGCGTCAGGAGAAAGGCGGTACGATCATCAACCAGCTGAAAAAACTGGGAGCATCCTGCGATTGGGACCGCGAACGGTTCACCATGGATGAAGGGCTGTCCGCAGCGGTGCGTGACGTTTTTGTCCGGCTATTCAAAGAAGGGCTCATTTATAAAGGTGACTACATCGTCAACTGGTGCCCGCGCTGCCACACCGCTCTTGCCGATGATGAGGTTGAGCACGAGGATACCAAGGGTAAACTCTACCATATCCGTTATCCGTATGCCGATGGCTCCGGGTTTGTTGTTGTGGCAACGACCAGACCCGAGACCATGCTTGGAGATACTGCAGTCGCTGTTCATCCTGATGATGAACGTTATGCACATCTGAGCGATATCGGTATTCGCCTGCCACTTACCGACCGGATCGTACCTGTCGTTTTTGATCACCATGTTCAGAAAGATTTTGGCACAGGGGCCCTGAAAGTTACTCCGTCCCATGACCGCGACGACTATGAAATCGGTATCCGTCACAGCTTGCCGCTGATGAAAGTTATGGATGATACGGGTGTGATGAATGCTGAGGCAGGTGAATATGCGGGGCTGGATCGTTTTGCATGCCGCAAAAAAATTGTCGCAGATTTACAGGAGCAGGGGTATCTCGTCGAGATTGAAGATTATGACCATGCCGTCGGCCATTGCTACCGTTGCAAGACCGTGATCGAGCCGACGACCTCGCTGCAGTGGTTTGTCTCAGTTCGACCACTTGCTGACAAAGCAGTTGCTGCAGTACGCGATGGCAACATCAATATCTACCCGAAAACCTGGTATAACACCTTTTATAGCTGGATGGACAATATCCGCGACTGGTGTATCTCCCGGCAGATCTGGTGGGGACACCGGATTCCGGCGTGGACGTGTCAAGAATGTGGTGAGCTGATTGTTGAGTCGACCGATCCGACAAGCTGCCCTAAATGTTCTTCTGCTAAACTGGTTCAGGAGAATGACGTACTCGATACCTGGTTCTCATCCGCACTCTGGCCGTTTTCCACCATGGGCTGGCCTGAAAATACCAAAGAACTGCAGACCTTTTACCCAACCTCTGTGCTTATCACCAGTTTCGACATCCTCTTTTTCTGGGTGGCGCGCATGATGATGATGGGTATTCATTTTATGGACGAAGTGCCGTTCAAAGATGTCTACCTGCATGCCCTGGTACGCGACAAGCATGGCAAGAAAATGTCCAAATCGACAGGCAATGTGATTGATCCGCTTGAGGTTATGGCTGAGTACGGCACTGATGCGATGCGATTTACCCTTACAGCTTTTGCTGCTCAGGGGCGCGAGATCAAGCTCGATGAAGACCGTATTGAAGGGTATCGACATTTTATTAACAAGATATGGAATGCTGCCCGTTTCGCGTTGATGCATGTGAGTGAGTGTGACGATTCTGTAAAGGATGTCGTAGCCAGCCCCAAAGAGTTACCGCTGGTTCATCAGTGGATTTTAAGTCGCACCGCAACAACCATTGAAGCTGTACGCAAGGGGCTTGATGAATATCTCTTCAATGAAGTTGCTTCGGCCAACTACCAGTTTATCTGGGGTGAGTTCTGTGACTGGTATCTGGAATGGATCAAAGGGGATCTCTTTAGCGATAATGCGGTGGCAAAAGAGCAGGCACGTGGCGTGTTGCTTACGGTGCTTGAAACAATCCTGAAGCTCATTCATCCGGTAACGCCGTTTGTGACCGAAGAGATCTGGAGTGCCCTGCCGGGTGAGCGTACACCACTTATGACCAGCGAGTTCCCGCAGTTGCAGGAAAACTGGAAGAATCCTGAGGCAGAAGCACAGATGGCGCTTCTGATGGGAGTTATCACCGGTATCAGAAATATCCGTTCTGAAGCTGAAGTACATCCTTCGAACAAGATCGATGCATTCATCAACTGCCCGGATGCTGCACAGCGTAAATTTATATCTGACTTTAGCTCTGCCATTGCTGATATGACCCGCCTCAATTCTTTGACCGTGCAGGAGACGAGTGATAAACCTGATGATGCAGGGACCTATATTTTTAATGATATAGAGATTTACGTACCGCTGATGGGCTTGATTGATGTGAAATCTGAACTGGAAAAGCTTGGACGCGAACGTAAGAAAGTTGAGAGTAAGCTCAACCAGTTGAATGGTAAACTTGGTAATGAAAAATTCCTGGCCAACGCTCCTGATGCTGTTGTTGCTAAGGTCCAGGAAGAAAAGGACCAGCTTGATGCCAAACTCACTAAAATTGCTGAGGCAGAGGAACGCCTTAGACAAATAGGCTGAGACGGGGGATACTATGGATATTAATCTTCTGCACAGGCAGATCAGGGAATTTCTTACCGAGGATATCGGTAGGGGGGACCTGACCAGTGAGTCGATTTTTACCAAAGGAGAGACGGGCAGCGCCCGTCTCGTTGCAAGAGAGCCGTTTGTCGCAGCCGGGGTCGTAGCGGTTGCGGCTGAGGTGTTCAGGGTGCAGAATCAGGATATCACGATCGCGGATGCTGTGGCCGAAGGTAGCCGTATGCAACCGGGTGATGTACTGATGACGGTACGTGGTCCCGTGGTTGATTTACTGAAGGCGGAACGCGTTGCCCTTAACCTGTTGCAGCGTCTTTCGGGAATTGCCACCCTTACATCACGTTTTGTAGCAGCTGTGGCGGGTACGAAGGTACGCATTACCGATACCCGCAAGACGACACCGGGCCTCAGGATGCTGGAGAAATATGCGGTACAGGTTGGCGGAGGTTCTAATCACCGCTTTAACCTTACAGATGGTGTGTTGATAAAGGATAACCATATAGCTGCCTGCGGTTCCATAGCTGAGGCAGTACGCAGAGTGCGGGATAAGGCTCCACACACTATCAAGATCGAAGTCGAAACAGATACTCTCGAGCAGGTTGATGAGTGTCTGCTTTGCGGAGCTGATATTATTATGCTTGATAATATGTCGCCTGAGACCATGAAAGAGGCTGTGAGACGAATTAACGGCCGGGCCCTGGTGGAGGCCTCCGGTGGTGTTAATCTTGATACAGTGCGTGCTATAGCAGAATGTGGGGTCGATATAATCTCGATCGGTGCGCTTACACATTCCGCTCCTTCATGCGATATAGGCATGGACTGGTTGCTCTGATTGGTATGTATGAAGCATCATCGTGTTTATCTGACTGATAATATTACTTGATTATTGCAGGGAAAGTGTGCGATAGTAGAAAAAATCCTGTTGTCAGGTAGAGTTACCTTTCAAGGCAAATATTATTCTCTCAGGGACTGAGAACAGAAGAGGGAAGATCCCATGCGTTGTCCAAAATGCGGTTTTATTTCGTTTGATCATCTCGATACATGTTTGAAGTGTAAGAAGAGTATGGAAAGCGCTTCAGTTGATTTTCATGGATCAGTATATGCTGTGGCAGCTCCTGCATTTCTCAGCTTCGACACAGAACCGGAAGAGGCAGAAGAGACAGATTTTGACACTTCCGAGGCTGAATTTGATTCGGAAGATGTCTTTACCGATGATGAGATCCGTGACCCTGATCTGGACATCCTTCTTACTGACGAAGATGCGGATGATGATGTCGCGCTTGATATGGCGTTAGGCGAGCCTGAAGATGAAGAAGGCGAAGAAAGTGAAGAAGACGATGAGATAGCTTTCAACCTTGATCAGTTCGGCGATGATAATATTGACGAGCCGGAGGATGATGAAGAGCCAAACGAAAAGCCGCTCAGCATGGGGTTACCGGAAGAGCTGAGTGACATTTCTGATCTTGAAGCTCCAGTACTTGATGAGTTTGCTGAAGAGCCTGAACTGGCCCTTGGTGATGATGATTTCGATCTCGATCTTGATTTTGACCTTGATCTGGATGATGAGCCTGATTTGGTACAAACTGAAATCGCAAAGCCCAAAAGTGATGCTGTTGAACTTTCACTTGCCGATCTTGAACTGGATGATGAGCCTGAAACCGTGGCCGCAAAGAAAAAACCTGCATCCGATAAGATAGATCTCGACGACGATCTGAACTTCGATCTCGATCTTGGCGACCTGAATTTGGATGATGATTAAAATATTTCTCGAATTGAAAAAAAGGGGGAAAAAGCAGTTGACACCTTTTGGGATTCTGTGTAAATAGGCCTCTCCAAAACGCGCAAAACATGGCGCCGGGATAGCTCAGTCGGTAGAGCAACGGACTGAAAATCCGTGTGTCCCTGGTTCGATTCCTGGTCCCGGCACCATTATATATTAAAGGGTTAAGTCATTTATGGCTTAACCCTTTTTGCGTTGGTTAGATGCGGGTTAGATGTTTTGCCCTGATTGTGGATTCAATTGTTGATTTTCGTCGGACAGCATTAGGTTCCCTTCTAATATGTGGGCTCTAATACTGATAGGTGATTGGTGCTTCTGCTTTGGGGAGATTATACCTTATCTGTTACGAAGAAGAATCTCGCAGGATATTTGGTTATCACATCTAGGTCGAGGTTCGGTAGTGTATATAAAGTGTCAATGGTAACAGCCGCATAGCTATATAGTTATGCGGCTGTTTTTGTTTTAATCTGTTGTGGTGGTATAAAAAAGGTTGGTACATTAATCTGTTGCTGCATGGGTTTTGATCTATGAGCCTTTGTTTAAAGAGGTTATCGGTCAGTCCTGAGGTGGGGTAGGGCCCCCACCCCCTGGTACCCATCTCCGTACTACCAGTTATAAGGTACTTACAAAATTATCGGAAAAATCTTGAGAGTGGCGAAAGTTCAAATCTAGATGTATAAAAAGATACTTGCTGATCACTATGAGGCTTGTTAGAAAAAGTGATTTTATAACAGGGGCCTATAGACGTGGTTGCAGTTCCATTAACTTCGCTCTCAAAAGACTGTTGCAAATATTTGTGATCAACTTATAATGAATATACAACATAACCACCGAACAACACCTCCCACGCATCTCGTTAGATCTGCGCACCCAGGGAGGTTACTTTTTTTAGGAGGCCATAGTGAAGTTCACAAAGCCTCCTAAGACGTTTGATGAGCAGGTTGCACTGCTTGAGTCTCGTGGCATGGAAATTGGCGACTCAAGTAGAGCCAAACGTTACTTCTCCCACCTGAATTATTATCGCCTAGCCGCATATTGGCTTCCCTTCGAAGAAACCCATTCGCCTCATCGGTTTAAACCCGGAACTCAATTTAATACTGTACTTGAGCATTACATTTTTGATAGAGAGCTACGCTTGTTGGTGATGGATGCCATTGAGCGAATTGAGGTATCTCTGCGAACACAGTGGGCATATTATCTTTCGCATTCGTACGGGGCACACGCGCACCTTGATCCTGCTTTACACGTTCCCAATCAAGGCCGTTGGAACTATGCTGCAAATGTGAGGAAAATAAAAAAGGACATTAAGGAAAGTTCGGAAGTTTTTATCAAACACTTTTCTAAGTATGACGAGGAACTTCCGCCGCTGTGGGTGATTTGTGAAGTTATGACACTCGGGCAGTTATCGAGGTGGTACAGAAATCTGAAGTTTCGTAAAGATCGTAACGCAATCGCCAGGGTGTACGATGTGGATGAGAAAATTCTCACATCATTTTTACACCACCTATCGATTGTGAGAAACACCTGTGCTCACCACGCTCGATTATGGAATAGGGAATTTATATTTACATATAAACTCCCTGAGCGTAAGCCTTCAGGCCTTTATCTGAATTTCAACCTGACCAGCAAAAAGCGGTTGTATAATACCTTGGTGATGATTGCGTACATGATGGACAGTATTAATCCCCATAGCTGGAAAAACAGGTTAGATAAGCTGTTCAGTGATCATCCGGAAGTAAACAGCAGGGCGATGGGTTTTCCTGACGATTGGCGAAGTCTCCCAATTTGGCAGGGTATAGGTAGTTAACTAGTTCCATAATATTTTACACATATAGAGCAAGCAGTGAAAAACGGTGAATTAAAGAAACTTGAAGATAATCTCTGGGATGCGGCAAACTCCTTGAGAGCATACGGTGGTATCAAGGCCTCTGACTATGCGGTACCTGTCCTGGGGCTCATTTTCCTTCGTTTTGCAGAGAATAAATATGCACATGTTGAGCCAGCCATTGTCAAGGAATTCGAGACAGACAAAGGAACAAGGCTTGAGCGGCCAGTTGAGAAGATAGCGCTAGAAAAGTGCGGATTTTACCTTCCTCCAGAAGCAAGATACGATTATCTGCTAAACCTGCCGGGAGCGATTAAACCGGCTCAGGCGCTTAAAGATGCTATGGAGGCAATTGAAAAATTCCAGGATGCTGGTTTTAAAGGTGTTCTGCCCAAAGACCCGTATTTTGATATTGAGAAGAAGAAGGAGGATATCCTTCCTCAACTATTAAAAGCATTCTCAGATATACCGAAAGACGCTTCTGGTGATGTTTTTGGCAAAATATACGAATATTTTCTCGGTAAGTTTGCATTGAGTGAAGGCCAGAAAGGTGGGGAGTTCTTTACACCAACATCTGTTGTCCGCTTTATTGTTGAAACGATCGAACCTTACCAGGGTAAAATATTTGATCCGGCCTGTGGATCTGGCGGAATGTTTGTGCAGTCAGCAAATTTTTTATCAGAGGTACAGCAGGACCGCTCCAAGATCTACGTGGAAGGCCAGGAGTTCATGGGGGAGACTGTTCGTCTTGCAAAGATGAACCTCATGGTCAATAACCTCCGTGGTGAGATTGCAGAGGTTAATTCATACGAGAATGATCATTTTCAGAGCAAGGGCAAGTACGATTACGTCATGGCCAATCCTCCCTTCAATGTGAAAGGAATTGAGGAAAGTACTGTTAAAAACGATGAGCGTTTTACCACCTACGGTTTACCTAAGCCTAAAGGTAAAAAGGCAAGCAATATAACAGATGCAAATTATCTCTGGATTTCTCTATTTGCTACCTCACTCAATGATACAGGCCGGGCAGGTTTTGTTATGGCTAACTCTGCCTCCGATGCCCGAAATGCAGAATATGAGATCCGAAAAAAGATAGTCGACAGTGGTATTGTTGATTGTATGGTCACAATCCCTTCAAATATGTTTTACACAGTTACGTTGCCTGCTACACTTTGGTTTTTTGATAAGGGCAAACGTGGGACTGACCGTGAAGAGAAGATTTTGTTTCTTGATGGCCGTGATACCTTCAGGCAAATTGACCGGGCCCACAGGGATTGGACAGAAGAGCAAATACAAAATCTGACAGCCATTGTACGGTTGTATCGTGGAGAAACTGATAGGTACCTTGAGTTAACAGGTGGTTACATTCGTAATGCTATAGCTACGCTTAAAAATGTACCAGATGCTGTTGAAGAATATCGATTACAGTACAACCAGCTTGTTGAGGCTCTGAAGCAGTACACCAAAGAGAGTGATTCGAAGCGTAAAGCTCCTGCTAAAAAGAAACTTGTCGAGTCTGGTTTACTTGAGCGTTTACAGAAACTTGTGGTGAAAAAAAATATACATTTGCCTGATGTGAGTGTATTGCTTGGCTATGACCACACATGTCATGAGAATAGTGCTCAACTTGGATTTGCTGCAGGCTTGAAAAAGGTTGTGCATGAATATCAGCTACTTTCAGATGGACTTCAAATTGATCATGTAGAACTTATGGAAGTTTTCAAGCAATCGGGAAAGTTGCTACGTTTGAAGCAAGATAAGCACTGGGGGGACTTGGGGCTGGTTGGTGCCGATAAGATAGTGAACGAAATTTTTAATAAATTAATTTTTATTGATGAAGTTAGAGAAATGCGTGGTTCATTGAATTGGCCGGATTACTGGTACGAGGCAATGAATTGGCTGCAGAGCCGCTTCCCTGAAGCAATTTACGCTGATGTTGTAGGCCTTTGTAGAGAAGCATCCCGCGACGAATATGTTGAAGAACAGGACTACTCACTAAATGCTGGTAGGTATGTTGGGATAGCAATTGACGCAGACGATTTAAGTGAAAAGGAGTTTAAAGCAAAGTTGCAATCATTGAAAAGTAAATATGATTCTCTGATTGAGCAGACAGGTCTGTTAGAAGAGTCAATTGATAGAAATTTTACCAGGATTCTTCCATGAAGACTATTGAAGTACCTCTGGGGGAATTAGCAACATTTCAGAGGGGATTCGACATTACTAAGAAAGAACAGGAAGGTGGTAATGTTCCTGTGATTTCTTCAGGTGGAATTTCCAGCTATCATAATGTCTCCAAAGTGAAGGGACCGGGGATAATTATTGGGAGAAAAGGTACTTTAGGGACAGTCTTCCATTCCAGTGAAGATTTTTGGCCACATGATACAACACTTTGGGTAAAAGATTTTAAAGGTAATGATCCTTTATTTTTATACTATTTACTTAAAACCTTGAGGTTGGAAAGGTTTGATGCTGGTGCTGCAAACCCAACATTAAACAGGAATCATATACATAGATTGAAGGTTGTTGTACCGCTATTTGAAGAAAGAGCCGCTATAGGAAAAGTATTGTCAGAATATGATAGCTTAATTGCTATTAATAATGATCGGATTTCCTTATTAGAAGAAATGGCTGAAAATGTTTATAGTGAGTGGTTCTTAAGGTATAGGTACCCAAATAGTCATAAAAAAAACCACGAAAGTGATGTGCCGGAAGGCTGGACTAATGGCACGCTTGGTGACTTAATTGATATAAAAAAAGGAAAAAATATCACCAAAAGTGCGGTTCAAGATGGGGAGATACCTGTTGTTGCAGGTGGTATAAACCCTTCTTGTTATCATAATGTTGCAAATGCAAATGGTCCGGTTACTACAATAAGTAGTTCAGGAGCGAACTCTGGTTTTGTGAAATTGTACCAGCAAGATATCTGGGCATCGGATTGTTCGTACATTAATCAGGACGTAACAGAAACACCGTATTATTACTACTTGCTTTTAAAATTACGGCAAAGGGAAATATATAATTTACAACATGGCGCCGCACAACCACATGTTTACCCAAAAGATTTGGCAAGATTGGAAGTCACTCATCCCCCCTCAGAACTGATAAAGGAATTTGAAGAAGTGATCACGGGGGCGTTCGAGTTACGACAAAATTTGATCAACAAGAACCACTTACTTGTTGATATGAGGGATCTTTTGATACCTCGGTTGGTTTGTGGAAAGGCTAATGTGGGCAGCCTACTAGATGGTAGATAATCAGGGGTTAACGAGTATGGCATTTCTGAATGAATCACACATTGAAGAAGCAGACATTGCCTTTTTTAGCTCCGCCTTGAGCTATAAACATCTAGATGGCTGGGAGAAAAAACTTTTAGGTCGTGATACCTTAAAAGATGTCGTCCTGAAAGATCGTCTGTATGGAGCGCTTGCAACACTCAACCCAGACCTCCCCCCGATGTGTTCGGATCATGCTGTTCATCAATTGACTATGAGCCGGGCGAGCATGACCCCGCTCAGAGCAAATAAGAAGATACATGAATTGATTCGTGGTGGCGTCCCTGTCGAATATGGGGATGATGACGGACGAATAGTACAGGATTACGTAAAGGTTGTTGATTTCGATAATCCCGAGAGAAATGATTTTCTGGTAGTTTCGCAACTCTCCATTGAGTATCTGGCTACTACAGGGATTACACGTAGACCTGATTTATTACTGTATGTAAACGGCCTGCCGTTGGTGATGCTTGAATTGAAAAACGCCACTGTAAAGATCAAGAGTGGCTACGATGAAAACCTACGACGTTATAAAGAGAATATCCCTCAGCTCTTCTGGTATAACCTTTTCGTCGCTATATCTAACGGTATTCAGACTCGTGTCGGGAGTTTTAATGCACCGTGGGAGCATTTTTTCTCATGGGCCAAGCTTGAAGATAGCAGCGTAAACCCGGAGCAGGAAGCTCTACCTGCTATTGAATCTGAAAGCAGTAAAAACAACAACCGGTTGAGCCTGCAACTTTTTTGTCAGGGTCTCTGTAGCAAACACCACCTACTGGACTATTTTGAGAACTTTGTTCTGTACCACCTTAACAAAGTAAAGATTATTGCAAAGAACCACCAGTTTTTGGGTGTTAATAATTCAGTAAAGGCTTTACTGGAGCGGGAAGGGAACAAGGGAAAACTCGGTATATTCTGGCATACACAAGGTTCCGGAAAATCCTATTCCATGATTTTTTTCACCCGCAAGGTGAATAGAAAAATTGCCGGTGATTGGTCTTTTCTTGTTGTTACAGACCGAAACGACCTAGATGATCAGATTTTTCGTAACTTTCTTGAGACTGAAACCCTCAGTCTACAAAAGGGGGAGAAGGTTCATAAAAATCCCTTCCGTGCAAAGGGTAGCCGCAGCCGTAAACAGCTTCAGGATGCTCTTCAGACCAATAAATCTTATTATTTTTCAACCATCTTCAATTTCGGTATCAAAAAGGGCCTCAGTTACCCTCTGCTGAGCGATCGTGATAATTGGGTTGTCATAGTTGATGAGGCGCACCGCAGTCAGTATAAGGCTCTGGGGGAGAATATGCGCATTGCTTTACCTAATGCGCAATACATAGCTTTTACCGGTACTCCTTTACTTCGCAGTAAATTGACCAGGGATTGGTTCGGTTCGTATGTCTCAGAGTATAATTTTGCCCAGAGTATTGAGGATGGGGCCACAGTACCGATATTTTATAAAAAAAGTGTACCACGGGTTGAACAGGTAAACGAAGACCTGGTCGGTGATGCTGCCCAGATTCTTGAAAATGAAAATTTGAGTGATGAGCAGCAGGAAAAGCTTGATAGGGAATACTCTACCTTATTGCAGGTTGTTCGCCGTGATGACCGGCTGGAGGAAATAGCAAAACACATTGTTCAGCATTTCCCATACAGGCTGGATGTAGATGACGATGAAGGCAATAGAAAACCGATGAAGGCGATGGTTATCTCTATTGATAAGTTCACTGCCGCCAAGATGTATGACAAGGTGCAGTACCACTTAAAGGAAGAAATAAAATCCCTGCGCCGGTTGATTGCAAAAGAATCAGATGCTGATAAGAAAGACCGCTATTCCAGAGCTATCACTTTTATGGAAGAGACTCGGATGGCTGTAGTGGTAAGCCTTGAAGGTAGTGAGAAGGAGGAGCAGCAAAAATTTGCCAAGCAGGGTGTCGATATCACTCCTCACCGAAAATTGATGGAATACCCGGATGATGACGGCAGGAATATTGAAGATTATTTTAAGGACCCCAACAATACCTATCGAATTGTATTTGTGACAGCAATGTGGCTCACAGGGTTTGATGCTCCCACTGTATCAACGCTGTATCTTGATAAGCCAATGCAGAACCACACCCTGATGCAGACTATTGCCCGTGCCAATAGAGTTTTTGAAGGCAAGAAGAACGGTATAGTGATCGATTATTTTGGTGTATTCCGCAATCTGAAAAAGGCTTTGGCTGCATATGCTGAGGGATCTAAAGGCAAGGAGAAGGAAGGGGATGGTCTCGACGAATTCCCAGTTAAAGAATTTGATGTTTTATTGAGACTGCTTGAGGAGGCTATTACAGAGGCAACGAGATATTGCAAGGAAATGGGGGCCGACATCAATGCAATACTGGAAATCGGCGAAAAGGGGTTCAAGGAAGTTGAACTCTTTGTTGATTATGCTGACAAGATATTGGAAAAGAAAGAGACTACCAAACAGTTCAGCTTGTATGTAAACACCATCTCTGCCTTATATGATTCTGCAAAACCTGAGATCTATGATTTCCCAGATATCAAAAAGTTGCGCGATCTGTTCGAATATTTGAAAAAGATAGTGGACCGTAATGTGGACCAGGATGAGCAGGTAGAGCGTGCCAAAGAGCAACTGGATGAGCTCCTGGACACTTCTGTTCTTGGAAAAGGTGATTTGCTTACATCCACCGAGGGAAAAGCAAAATATACCCTGAGTAAGGGGGTAGAGGTTGATCTCAGCAGGTTAAATTTTGAACTGCTGCGGCAGGAGTTTAAAGAGAAAAAACATAAGAATATCGAGTTTGAAGATCTCAGCCAGTTCATGCAGATCAAGTTGCGACAAATGATGAAAGCGAACAAAACCAGAGGCAGTTTTCTGGAGAGGTTTGAACAGATCATTGATGACTATAATTCTGGTAGTATTTCCATTGATGAAGCTTACGAGGAGCTTACGGTCCAGGCAGAGAATTTAAGCGATGAAGAGCAGCGTGCCGCTAAAAATGGCATGTCTGAGGAAGAGCTGGAAATTTTTGACCTGTTGAAAAAAGACAAGCTTACCAAAAGTGAGAAGAAAAAAGTGAAGCTTGCAGCTCAGAGCCTGTTAAAGAAATTAAAATATGCCAAAAATACGGTGCTCATTCAGGCATGGCATAAAGAGTTGGCCAGCCAGGAGCGGGTCAGGCGACAAATTCAACTTATCCTCAATGATACTCTGCCGGATTCCTACGACCGTGATCTTTTCAGCAAGAAAACAGATGTGGTATTCCAGCACCTCTACACTCAAGCCGAATCTGCAGGTGCAGGTCAGGCGTATGCTTCTTGATTGCTAGTTTGCCGGATTTTTCAATTACCTAAGGTTAAAAAATACCTATCGTTTTGTAGGTGCAGGCTGCCGGGTGGGGCTGGATAGAGTTAGGTATTCAGGTAGTTATTAGATTGCTGAATATGTGGTATAGTAAAGTGTGATTAATGGAATATTAATTTCTCTTTAGAAATGCTTATGTCTGCGATTGTAAAATGCAAAAGACCAGGCCGCCCATCAACTATTAACGATCGCGTTATTATGAAGCTTGAGATCGCGTTTGGGTATGGTTGCAATGTTCGTGAAGCTATTGTTATTGCAGGGATATCAAAAGACTCTTATTATCGATTGCTTGCGAAAAATCCTGAATTTCGCGACAGATTTAAGTTCTTACAGGAGTATCCTGCGATGGCGGCAAGGAAGAATATTGTAGACGCAATTTGCGCTGGCGATTTGCAAATGAGTATGTGGTACCTGGAAAGGCGAGACCCTGATTATTTCAAAAAGTAAAAACTCCCAATTACACAACGATGGTTACCATGGGGCTTTCCCCCTTTCTTTGAGATATCCTGATTAATCCTGCCTTCTCCATTCTTTTTAAATTCTTATACTTGCTGGTGCGGTGAATAGCGAATTCATTGAGGTATCGGTTTGTCAGCTTTACTGTTTTCTGCTTTGTAAGCCCCGAGAGAAACCAGATGACTAAGCCAAGCTTGACTGCAGTCGGTGATAAACTAGCAGCAGTGGTGAGCCATTTTAGCGGAATAGGGCCTTTGATAAACTTTTCTCGGCCTATTTTAACAGCGTTAGATTTAACATACGGTGTGGAGGATGTGAGTATATTCTCAAGAGTGGGTTGGTCATTATACTTTTGGGTAGGCATATTTATAGATAGAATAATATAAATTATAACATGGAACGGATGCAGCGCGAGGCGACACCCACTTGTTGCGGGATACATCAGCTTACAGGTTATCTGGATCTTTCTTCCAGTATTGATATCATCATATCCCACATCTCCTGGCCCCTTTTGTCCATATACCTGTCAGGATAACAAACCTTTTCTGCATCAGAACGTAAGGTGAACCCATTAAGCACAATTGCACTTGCCTCAGCCATGATTGCCTGCGTTTTTTGGATTACTAATTCAATATCATGTGCAGGGGCCTCAATCAGCAGAGCATCATGGACCGGAGCACAAACTTTGATACCTGCTTCTAACGCCATACAGCAAGCTAAGCGCAACATCTCCGAGCCGTTAGCCTGCATTGGGAAATTCCGTATTGAGCGAGGATTGGGCGTGTCGCCAATGAATATATTCCAGCCAAAGACGGTCCACAACCTACCGTGCAACATAGCATGATCGAGACAGGCATCTGACCATTCCCAGAAGACCTTGTATGTGGTTTTATGAAGCTGCAGTAGTTCACGTGCATCTAGAACAGATCCGCCTATTCTGTTGGAAAGGCTTTCAGCGCCCATTCCATATTGGACGGCTAATACACAGGCTTTAAATAGGTCACGCTCATCATGGTGGCTGTCTTTTGTGCCGTGGGCTGGTACTGCACCGGCTTGTTTTGCGAAGGCAAGATAGGGATCTCCTGATTCATATGCTTCTTTCATCAATTGATCATTAGATAGTCCTGCTGCGATTCCAAACTCTTGTTGAGAATAATCGATATAGGCAACACAATATCCGGATTCCGGCTTTATTAGACTCCGTACCCATGCAGGCAGCCCAAATATAAATTTACTATTGCTTGGTTGGTTGCGCCCTGTAGTCGACCGAAAGGCAGAGAGTAGGCATCGGTTTCTATTATCATTGCCAATTGATAAGTCGGAGAATTTCGCACGGGAGATAGTGTGGCGTAATTCTCGTAACGCTCCAACTCTCGGATGGGCAACGGCCATATCTTTAAAGGTGGTATCTTTCAGGTCCAGTTTGCCACTTGGTAATCTGGGCCACGGAATTCCTGACTTGGCTAGCCAGGCTTCAAATTGGTCTTGCTTGAAGACACGACCATCATAAACACCGTAATCTTTATTGACCTGTTCGATGAGGCCAGTTTGAATAACAGGCCAGTGCTTTTTTAGCTGGCCTAATGTCCCGACATCAATGGGAATGCCGGTATGCTCAATTATTGCTGCAGCTTTCATATACCTGCCTCGGAGCAGCGCACGTCCACAGTCTATTTGGGCTTGCATCTTGGAAAGTAGGGAAGAGAGCGCAATTACATCTGATTCGCAATAGTCTAATAATTCTCCTTGCTCTAAAGTGTTATACGGTCCACCACGTATTGCCAGGTTGCGCATACTTTCTTTTTCGACACTACTTAATGCATCTAGGCTGTAGTACGAAAGCGCGCTGAGTAACCCGTATCCAGAAGTTGGTGGGGTACCATTACACTTGTTTCGAAACTCTGTGAATAAATCGAGTATGTTTGTAGGCAACGGCCAACCCAACACCAAATGACAAGCCATCTCTGCACTTGCATAATAAGCAACGTATAGGGAAGATTCGTCTATAAGGAATGGAGGATGACTCATCGAACTGAGTTCATCCTCCCATATGCGGTATGTCTGACCGGTGTTAAATTCTCTTGCAACCATGCAGCGAACTATGGGTTTCTCACCAGGTTGGGATGAGAATTCAAAATCTACCAGCCAAATTTTATTGTAGGTTTTGAACATTATTGCTATGCACCGCGAAGACGTTTGACGGCTGAATGATCCATGTTCTTGATTATCCGGTCACGAAACGCGATGTTCAATATGGCCTGCATATCCATGTCTGGCCACTCGGGTTCTGGGAGGTCGCCTGTTGCAACAAATATTTCATATGCGCCAAGGTTCCGGTTTGCTGCCATGCGAATCCATTGTTTTTTTGCACGGGATGCAGCATCCATTGCTGAGTGATTCCATTGATCAATTCTACCATCATTGTCTGGAAGTTTTATTGGCCATAGACTTAGGGTTCCTTGCCTATTAATGGTTGTTACCAGGATTTTTGGGACAATTTCTCCTGGTAACTCATGTAAAAGGTTTTTGTCGACGATAAAAATCTCATTTTCGTCTTTGATTTCCAAGATTCCTGCTTGAAATGCAAAATTGTCGTTGGGGTGAACTCTTACAAATTCCTGCCGATTAGGTTTACGTATAGGGATAGTTGTTACGACCTTTTTTACACTGGCCCCCAGTTGCCCGAAATTTTGAGGTAGCTTAATGCGCTCAAGGTCTATCGTGCCGGGGGGACTGTTTTCTTGATCTGGGTTGCGGTGTGTTTCAGTTTGTTCGGGTTGACTACCGGTGGATACGTTGCTATTTTTCATAAGTAACTCCAAATATCAGATTTTTTTTGGCGGATACTAAGCCCTGATTGCCTCCAAGCTGGTCAGGGCTTTACTCTTGTGTGATTAATCTACATCCTTCATGAGTCCTCCTTTTGGGCGATATTTAATTGGGAGCAGTCTTCTTTTTATTAAACATTTGAATATTCGATGGATGGACGTTTTGCTGTAACCAGTTGTTTGGGCTATCTCTTCAAGTCTAGGGTAATTACACTTCTCGCACTCCACTAGAACCCTGCGTTCACATCGGGTACAGCGCTTGATGATATATTCCCGGTAACTCCCTGATACCTCCCTGTCTGTCATCGCGGTACCGTTTGATTTTCGATATAGTCTTGGATTGCTTCCGGTCGGTATCTAACTTTTCGACCAGTTTTGATGTACTCCGGCCCTCCACCGCTTGATCTCCAGAGAGCTAGGGTTTGCTCTTTTAAACCCAGGAGGCTTGCTGCTTCCGCTGAAGTCAGTAATTGCTGAGCAGTACTCTGGGGTAACAGTGCTGTCTGGAGTTTGTCAATTCGAAGGATGAGTCGTTCCAGTTGCATTTCAATATCGTTGTTGCTTGGCATAGCTTTTCCTCCCAAAATAGAAATGGTCGTAATACCTGATACAGTATTACGACCATTCGGTTTGTTCCCGGTAGGAAGAAAGTTTTTATGGATTCCGGTAGTATTTTGAGAAATACAGAGAGGTTACGTGTTCTTGCATCTTCTGAATATTCGTTCTATGGTAGAAGGATCTAGGTCAATATTAATGAATGGGGTGTTGTGGGCCTTTTCTTCTGCAAATTTGGTTGCTTGTACTTTTGATTTTCCTGATTCGAATTGCTGATTTATGATCGCTTTGATGAAGTCTTTACGTTCTTTAACGAGTAGGTCACGAAGAGTGAAGGCTAGTTCTTCAATGGATGTATTACTATCTGCTTTTTCTTGCAGGGTGTACATTCGGTCAGCGATGTACCGATCACGTGTTTCAATATTCTGTTTCAGGGTAAAACTTGAGAGATGCTTGCTACTGGTTTCCTCATCATCGATTTCACGCCTGGCAATCGGTAATACGTGTTCATTTATTCGTGTCTGGATTTCATCCGGTATAGGTAGATTGAAGGACATGCAATGTTCAAGAATACGCCAGACAAAAAACATTGGGGCTTTGCCGTTTTTTTTAGAGACCGGTGCTATTGAATAATCATACATCATCCACTCTAGTATGACTTTATCGGTTTCTTGATCATTAATACCGGAGAGTGTGAGGCTAGCTTTTTGGGTTCTGCTTTTTCCTTTACTCAACAGATTCACCAGATTTTAGGGGTATAGTTTTAGATGGGAGGTCATTCGTCAGTTGCATTTTCTCCGCAGCTTTTTGCATATAGTTTCTGACTGGTTCTAGAGATAGACGGGCATATACTTCTGTTGTTTTTTGGTTTTTATGGCCGAGCGCTTTACCAATAATGTGTAAACTTGCACCGTCCGACGCCATATAGCTGCCAAGTGTGCGTCTTAGATCATGTAACCGGACATTCTTCAGCTGTGCTTTTTTTAGTAGTGAATACCATGCCTTGGTTGGTGTTACGTAGTGCCCGGTTTTACTGTTTCCACTGGGGAAGACGAATATACTGGATGCGTTTCTTCTCCTATGGTGCAGGAGTTCAATAACCTGCTCTACAAGAGGCGTTGGCATGGGGTTATTGTTTTTTGATTCTTTTGCTGGAATTGTCCATATTTGCTGTGAAATGTCTATGTCACTCCATTTCATTGCGAGAACGTTACTTCTGCGCGCTCCAGTGAATAAGGATACAATCAAGTAATCTCGTAGGTCTTCCGGAGTATCATCGTCCCCCAGTACAGCAAAGAAACGACGCAATTCATCTGGTGATAGGTATCTATCTCGACTTTGCTCCTGAAACTTAGTGACACCTTTGCAGGGGCTCAGGATATCAGGGGCAGCTTGATTAAATATTGTATTGATCAGAGCGAGTGCTCTGTTGGCTGTTACAGGGGAAATTGTTATGCCTTTCGGTGCTCGTTGTTTTTGCTGTTGTGGTATATTGTGAAACCATTCTCTTATTTTTGTATGTGTAAACCAGGAGAGTTTTTTCCTGCCAAATTGGTCTCGCATATACAGGTTATACCTGCGGACGTCCTCTTTCCAAGATTTCTTGTGGGGTTTTGCAAATTGATCAATCCACACAGAAAATAGTTCTTCAAAGGTACTTTCATTGCGGATTTCATTATCTGTAGTGACGATATCTATCCCTTGGTTGACCTGCATTCTTTTGGTCTCGGAATGCGCTCTTGCTTCTGCTATAGATATAGCTGGGTATCGTCCTAAGGTTTGAACCATCGATTTTTTATACTTTTTACTCCATCTATGGAACTGGAATGACTTGGTTCCTGCCGGTGTTATACACAATGCCAAACCTGGTTCTTCAGAATCCCAGACAAGCATTCTTTTGCCGCTGCCGTCATGATGTAGTTTTCTGATTCTATCATCAGTAAATTTAATTTCATTTTTTGCCATATGCTGGGCCCTTTCTGTTAGATGGCGTTAGATGAATGAGATGCAGGTTAGATGGAATTGACGAATAATAGTCAATGACCATCATTTATGATAAGGTTGGTGGATTGTTAAGTCAATAATATTTCGATAGTAATCAAAGATGGTCAATGATGGTGAGGCAGGGTCGATACAGACTGAAAATCCGTGTGTCCCTGGTTCGATTCCTGGTCCCGGCACCATTTGTTATACAAGCACTTACAGCAATTTTGTTGTAAGTGCTTTTTTTTTTGCTCTGGCTGATCTTTCAGCACTGCTGCATACTCTTCAGGGGGAATCTCCTCCCGCTCTACATAATCGAACTCCACATAATGAGATTCTCTTCTGGTCCAAGTCTCCTAGTCATCCATTATATCGGGATAGAATTTCTCCAGGCAGCCATTGCAGATAGAATGGCTGAACTGGGCTTCGGTATGAGTTGAGATATAGGCTTCAAGCTGGTTCCAATATCCTTTATCATCCCGGATCTGTTTGCAGTGCATGCAAATAGGCACTATCCCCTGTAGAGTCTTAATGGCTGCGTTGGCCTCTCTCAGTTCGAATTCGATTTTCTGAGAGTTAATGATAAACAGGCCAACATAAATTGCGATATTGCCCCCTATGAGGAAAAGGAATGTCAGTGCCTGCACGAACGAGGACGACATGAAATGTTGAATTCCTGTTTCGAACAGCATGGTATAGAGCCCTCTAAATAGGGCAAATAGGGCTTGCAGGAGCAGCGGTACCAAGAGCAGCGTTCCTCTTCCTGTCATGCTCTGATGAGTCATGGAATATACATAGTGAGCCGAAAGGAAAAAAAAGAACGAGGCTACCAGAGTCACGACAATTATGCGCATGCTGACGTTAGGGCTGGCATAGGTAAAATAGATAGCAGCGATTATCACCAGCATTACAGGCCAGAAAAACAATGGCCACCTCACCTCTCTACCGAAAAAGAGCAGTATCCCAAGAGGAAGAGCAGCCCATGACAGAGTCACTAAAGTGTTAGCAATGATGATGGTGACATAGTCAGGAAGAATTCCGCGCAAACTGAGTAACAGTGTTCCGCTCATAAAGAGAAAAGCTGAGCACACCCACCAGCCGAAACCAGGATAGGTTTTACGGGTACGGTAGACGGTCACCATGATCAGACCGATAATCACACTGACGAAACAGGCTAAAAGGGTAAGGGTTCTGATATCAAGTTTTAACATATGATCTTTCCAGTTTTTCCTGCTTTTTTCAGAGTATTTATGTCAGGGTGAGGAGTCGGTTAATATGACATTTTCACGTACCAGGCTGCCAGACCATTCTCGGACAGCCTCCTAGGGTCACTATGTGAAAGGACCCGCATTGCCGAAGCCTGATAAGGTCGGATGCTCCAAAACTAATATGATGGAGAAAATAATACCCTTTTTCATGCACCCTGGCAAAGTAGGTGCTGCTGCAAGATAATGAACATAAGGTTGTTGTTAGTACAACTCTGGAAATATGTACAATGCACAAAATTACCACGTAGAACATCTATGGTTTCAGCAGCAACATAAAGGCGGGAATGAATAGTTTCCCCAAAAAATGGCACAATATTAAAGATACAATATCACCGCCAGAGCTGATATATTATTCATGGAATTGTCTTTCGTATGGGGATGAGAGATTTCATCAAAAGAGTTGACACTTGCCTTAATTCTGTGTAAATAGACCACTTCAAAACGCGAAAACATGGCGCCGGGATAGCTCAGTCGGTAGAGCAACGGACTGAAAATCCGTGTGTCCCTGGTTCGATTCCTGGTCCCGGCACCA